>JAENXH010000065.1 GCA_016649585.1 Methanosarcinales archaeon | reverse complement strand
GTATTCTCGCCTCCCGCGCCCGGAACATTGCCCTCATACACGTATCTCAAGCCTACCTCCAGCCCGATGTCCCGTGCTTCATGTAGGATTGTAACAGGTGTCCGTGGGAGATCGGTGAGTTTATATGTGGGATAGAACTGCGAGATATGCCAGGGTATATCAACGCCTACACTCTTGATGAACTCAGCGATTCCGCGGAAATCTTCCTCGGAATCGTTCAATGTTGGTATAACCAAAGTCGTTACTTCAACCCAAACTCCAAGGCTCTTGTAGAGCTTTATCGCATCGAGTACAGGTTGCAGGTGCCCTCCGCAATTTTTTAGATACAGTTCATCAGATAGTCCTTTCAGGTCTACATTTATCGCATCCAAATAAGGCGCAATGGCACGTATAGCCCCCTCTGAAGTATAGCCGTTTGAGACGAATACGTTGTATATCCCTGCCTCATGTGCCAGTTTAGCAACGTCATAGGCATATTCGAAATAGACAGTTGGTTCCGTGTACGTACAGGAGATACTTCTACAACTATTGTGCTTTGCGGCTGCAACAATCTCCTGAGGAGAGGTATCCTCGCCCACTATCCGTCCCTTCTTGTCTTTAGGCATCTGGGAGATATCGAAGTTCTGGCAGTTCTTACATCTGAAGTTACAGCCAACGGTCGCAATCGAATATGACGTTGAACCGGGGTAAAAATGGAAGAACGGTTTCTTCTCTATCGGGTCAATTGATTGCGCCACAACCTTCCCGTAGACCAGGCTGTAAAGTACTCCGTTCTTGTTCTCTCTAACTCCGCATATCCCTCTCTTCGATTCGTTTATTCTGCATTGATGCGGACAGAGAAGACAGCTAACGGTGCTCTCTTCCAGTTTCTCGTAGAACATTGCTTCTTTCAATTTATCGTCAAACCTCCGCTTTAGCATGCAGGTATCCAGTTAACGCACACCTTTTTATTATACTTAAAAATCGTAGATGCCGCTTTATATAACTATTGTATCAAAGCGCCATCTACTGTTCAACTCGAATTTCTTATGTTCTATGAGCAGAAGTTTAAGGCATAAAGTGATTAGGGGTGATTTTAAAGTCAATCGTGGAACCGACTCTTTATTGCAGTGGAAAACAAGGTCAGAGTGTTATCATTCCATTCCCGTTCTCAAATCCCACGAAAATAGCCCCTGAAGAAATGGCCGAGACCTTCGGAGAATTGTATCTCATCGTGCCGCAAAACTTCATACCATCCATCTATTGATTTTGCTACCTGTTTCCCCAAACTACATGACTTCAATTCGTTCTTCAGTAAGCCAACTACATCTGTATAGCTCCGCTCTACTTCCACCATATACCTGCCGTTCTCAATAAACAGGTCTTTCCGTTTAGTAGTGGCATATTTGCCCTTAAACTGCTCTGAGTGATATTCTGACGTAACTGGAGGACCTATATGTTTCTTTATTCGTGGGAGCGTCCAGACGAGCAACTCAAAGAGCAAGAACGCTTTCTCCCCTTCTACACCAACGTCACTGCTGTATATTCTAAAGCTATTTCGTTCTATCAGCTCTGTGACCGATGCTTCTGCTTTTCGTAACTGCGGGAATAGTATGTCCTCTACCACATCTGGCGCCTCAAACAAGACCAGCACGAACTCGGTTCCTCGTTCCTTCACGAGATTCATAAATTCCGCCTCGGTCATGGCTTCTTCCTTCTGCGGCAAAAAGAATTTCATGCTGGGATGCGCCAGAAAATCTCGTGCGGCGTCTATTAACCTGCAAAAAGAAAACTCCGATACCGCTGCCGCTACATTCCTGTTTGGGTCTACGGGGTCGATCACAATAAGCGGGTCGTTTCCTGCTCCTTTGTACGTGCCTTGACCTTCTATATCTATTCGTTCACCGTATTGCCACCGGGATGCGTTTCTCAACAGCTCTACGAACGAGGAATAGTTCAGTATGAGCAATTCGCAGAGATAACCTGCGAAGCCTTTCCGCCGTTGCTCAGAGCCGTAAATATCCAAACACTTCATGAATTGCTTTAGCAGGAGCACCTCATCCTCAAATCCCAATATCCTCTTCCTAACGTATTCATTATGAAATGGCGTTCTGTCCACTGCGGATTTCAACAACGACGCATCTTTTACCGCAAAGCAGGGCACTAAGTCCGCTTCGTGCTCTGCTCTTTTATCTGCATCGTAAAAGTAAGCGTGAATATACGGATGCGCGGCATATCGTTCCTCATATCTGTCTGAAATGCTTTTTGCGAGCGCAAGTCCATCCTCTTTTAAATCCTCTTCTGATAGATCCGCGGGAAACATGATGAATATATCAATGTCCGCCTCGCCATAGACCCACGTATTTCGTGCGGTTGACCCTACGGATATAGCATGGGCTTCTACACCCATCTCTAATGCCCTTGCGTTTATCTTGGTTATTATACGGTCTGTTACGGCTTTTACTCTCCTCCGCTCTTCCTCATCTGGTCTTATCCTCTCTATGACCTCTTCACGTATCCTTTTTACCTCTTCGTTCTTGTTCATCATTGCGGGGAATCAATCGAATTTTTTTGGCGCCTTTGCATTAAAGTAAACAAAAGAATATAGAAACCTTTTTTAGTTTAAAAATGAGGAAGTAGTTTAGTTAGCATAAAGCTGGAGAGAAAAAATGAGCGGCGAAGAGGGTGTGATAGAAAAGATATCAGGTCCGTTGATTATTGCTGATAAGATGCGCGGATGCGAGATGTACGAAGTGATTAAAGTAGGTGAAGAGGGATTGCTGGGCGAAACGATAAGACTGGATGGCGCCCTTGCATATGTTCAGGTATATGAGGATACAACGGGTTTGAAGCCCGGTGAGCCGGTGGTAAGGACAAAAGCACCCTTATCTGTTGAACTTGGTCCGGGGATTTTAAAGAATTTTTATGATGGTATACAGAGACCTTTGGAAGATATAAAGCATAAGGTAGGGGATTATATAACGCGAGGGGTCCGGGTGGATGCACTGAACCGAACGACGAAATGGGATTTCGCACCTACTGCCGAGGAAGGCAAAGAGGTTGTTGGAGGGGACATTTTAGGCGAGGTCCCCGAAACTAAGGTGATAAAGCATAAGATACTTGTCCCGCCCGGGATAAGCGGTAAAATTTTGGAGTTAAAAGCGGGGGAATTCACCGTTAATGACTGCATAGCAAGGATACAGACAGATGGTGAGGACGTGGAATTGACGATGATGCAGAAATGGCCAGTGCGAAAAGGAAGATCCTATAAGGAAAAATTAGACCCTGAAGTGCCTTTATTGACCGGACAGCGTATAAATGACACCTTCTTCCCGATAGCGAAGGGTGGCACGGGTGCTATCCCCGGTGGGTTTGGAACGGGAAAGACGGTAATGCAGCACCAATTAGCACGATGGTCTGATGCACAAGTCATCGTGTACATAGGATGTGGCGAGCGAGGGAATGAGATGACAGAGGTTTTAGAAGATTTCCCCAAACTGATTGATCCTTACAGCGGAGAGAAGCTGATGGAGCGGTCTACTCTTATTGCAAACACGTCTAATATGCCTGTAGCGGCACGAGAAGCGTCTATTTATACCGGAATCACACTCGCCGAGTATTATCGTGATATGGGATATGACACGGCGATACAGGCGGATTCGACGTCACGATGGGCAGAAGCACTGCGAGAAATATCCGGAAGATTAGAAGAGATGCCGGGTGAAGAAGGGTATCCTGCTTATTTAGCCACGCGATTGGCCAATTTCTATGAACGTGCAGGCAGGGTAAAAACGTTATGCTCGGATTCAGAGGATAGAATAGGTTCCGTTACCGTAGTGGGAGCGGTGTCACCGCCGGGAGGCGATTTCTCAGAACCCGTAACGCAGAATACGTTGCGTGTGGTAGGTGTTTTCTGGGCTCTTGATTCAACCTTAGCGGATAGGCGACATTTTCCGGCTATAAGCTGGCTCCGTAGCTATTCTCTCTATTTGGGCAATCTCAGAGAATGGTTTAATAAGCCTTCCTCTCCCGACTTCACGGAACAGCAGGAAGAGATGATGGCACTATTGCAAAAGGAGGCGGAACTGCAAGAGATCGTTCAGCTTGTGGGTGCGGATGCACTTCCCGCACGTGAAAGAGGGACACTGGAAGTTGCTCGTATGATACGCGAGGATTTTTTGCAGCAAAACGCATACCATGATATCGACTCTTTCTGCTCTTTGGAGAAACAGTACCTGATGGCAAGAATCGTTCTACAATGGTACAACCACGCAAACGAACTGGTAGAGCAGGGCATAGGAGTGGAGAACCTCGAAGGGATGAAGATAAAGGGCACCATAGCGAGGATGAAATATGTGCCGAGTGACGAGTTCAAAGCGAAATACGAGGAGATAATGAGAGATATGAAGGACGAATTTGAAGCGGTAAAGAAGAGGGAGGAATAAAATGGCGGTAGATACTTCTGCACGTGAATACACAACGATAAGGGAAGCGGCGGGTCCGTTGATTGTGGTAGAAAATATAGAGGGTGTCTCGTATGGCGAAGTCGTGAAGATTGTTACGCCGGACGGAGAAGAGAAGAACGGGCAGGTATTAGAAGTGAGTTCAGGACTTGCAGTGGTTCAGGTCTTCGAGGGCACTTCCGGAATAGACACGTCGAAGACGCGAGTGCGATTCACCGGCGACATAATGAGGATAAGCGTTTCGCAGGATATGGTGGGTCGTTTTTTTGACGGTCTGGGCAGACCACGAGATGGGGGACCGGAGATAATACCGGAAGATAGACTTTCCGTTATCGGCGCGGCAATAAACCCCACTGCACGTGATTATCCACGGGAATTCATTCAAACGGGTATTTCCACTATTGACGGAATGAACACGCTGGTACGGGGTCAGAAGTTACCGATATTTTCCGGTGCGGGAATGCCGCACAATGCCCTTGCTGCGCAAATAGCGAGACAGGCGAAGGTGTTAAGCTCCGGTGAGCCGTTCTCCGTGGTCTTCGCTGCAATGGGCATCACGCACGAGGAGGCTTCGTTCTTCATACACGATTTCGAGCGCACCGGTGCGATAGAGCGGATAGTAGCTTTCCTCAACCTTGCGGACGACCCTGCGATAGAGCGAATAATAACGCCGAAGATGGCGTTGACCACTGCTGAGTTCCTCGCTTACGAATATGACATGCACATCCTCGTTATTCTTACGGATATGACGAATTATTGTGAAGCGTTACGAGAGATCTCCGCGGCACGAGAGGAAGTTCCGAGCAGAAGAGGGTATCCGGGATACATGTACACCGATCTCTCGACCAATTACGAGCGTGCCGGTCGAATAAAGGGGCGAAATGGTACGATTACACAAATACCCATCTTAAGTATGCCCGATGACGACATAACGCACCCTATACCGGACCTTACGGGCTATATCACCGAGGGGCAGTTCGTGCTCTCACGAGAGCTTCACCGAAGGGGTATATATCCGCCAGTTGATGTGTTGCCGTCACTGTCACGGTTGATGAATGAGGGAATAGGTCCGGAACGGACGAGGGAGGACCATTCTGGTGTGTCCAACCAGCTTTATTCGGGTTACGCAGAAGGCAGGGATATGCGTGATTTGGTTGCCGTGGTAGGGGAAGAGGCGCTGACAAGCAGGGATAAGAAGTTCCTGGAGTTTTCAGATGAATTTGAGAAGCGGTTTGTTACACAGAGCAGAAACGAGGATAGAAGCATAGAAGAGACGCTGGACCTTGGCTGGGAGTTACTTGCGGCGCTGCCTGAAGGCGAACTCAAGCGGATTGACGAGCACATTATAAAGAAGTACCATCCGCAGTACAGGGCGAAGGCTTAAGCTTAGAGAATACATGCGGCAGGGAAGGTAGAGAACAAAAGAGATATTGGACAGCGGGGGAGAGTTTCGTTCCGAAAAATGGGGTATCTTTTCCTCGCCCGAGGAATTATAATGCTTCGTTAAATTCTTCTACTGATAGCCCTGCCTGCCGTATAATTTTCCTCAACGTTCCCTTCTTAAGGGTCTTATGAAGAGGGACAGAAAAGACTCGTTGATTTTTCTGAAGCACGACATGATCTCCCTTTCCCAATCTGGCGGTAAAGCCTAATTTCGCCAGTGCTTTGACCGTTTCTTCACCGGAGACCGAAGGTAGTTTCTTAGACACTTACGTCCACCGTGGAAATTTCGGCAATCTCGCGCAACCCTCGCACCTCTTGGTTAAGCACCTCTAACACAGCTTCAATTGCTTCTTTTATGTTTCTAAGTGCTTCTTCCTTTGTTTCCCCCTGACTAATGGCGCCCGGCAATTCGAGACATTGCGCGGAGTATCCGCCTTCCTCTTCTTTTTCAAGGATTATTGTGTACTTCATCGTTAAATCTTAAGAGGTTCCGGTATAACAAATCTCTTGTTGTTCTAAAACGACTTTTACCTCCGTATATCTTCTATTATCTCGTTTGGATATTTTAAGTTTCTACCAGAAACATCATGGAGATATATTCCATTAAAGTATCCATCAACACTACAGTTCTTTATTGTTATATTTTGGCAATTTTGTAAATAGATTCCATAGTCAGAAGACCCGCCGGTTATACTAGATCCTTTGCAGTCTATTGTTATGTTTTCTTTTAAGGAATTTTGAATACAGGTTGCTGTGTCGTTTGATATAGAGTTATTCAGCTCAAGATAAACACTATCTACCAATTCATTGGAACAATTGGCACAGTCATAGCACACTCTAACCTCTGCATTGACAAATGAAGTGGATAATATAACAAATAAGAAGAATACAGAAAACAAAAGTAGTATTCTATGATTCATGCTTTATTTATGGTTTATTGTGGTATAAATATGTTGCATTGAATTAAGGATTATAAATACAAAGCACTAAAATCATTTAGTCTTTTGCCTTTTCTTCTGAAGTCTAAGGTAAGTTGCCATAGCAGCAAGCCCAATTACCATTAACACCCCTGGCGGCGCTTCGGGAATTGGCGGCACATCGCCTTGTACCAACTGAAAACGGTCAGTGATTTCCCAACGCTCTCCTTCGTCGAGGAACATTTGAATAGTACATTGGCCTAAGGGAGTGTCGTCTGAAATAGAATATGGGATTACTTTGCTAGGTGGAAGGGCTCATTACATCGCTTACCGAAAAGGCTCATTACATCGCTTACTCTATTTGTCAAGTTAGGGTCATTACATCGTGT
>JAENXH010000064.1 GCA_016649585.1 Methanosarcinales archaeon | reverse complement strand
CGGACATCGGGATAGCTATGGGGATAACAGGAACTGAAGTGAGCAAGGAAGCCGCCGATATAATTCTAACTGACGATAACTTCTCCAGTATAGTGGCGGCGGTGGAAGAGGGAAGACATGTCTTCGAGAACATTAAAAAAGTCATTCTATACACGCTACCTACAAATGGCGGACAAACCCTGCTGATATTAGGCGCGATATTACTGGCACCGTTTATACTCATTTTCAATCCACACCAAGGCGTGAGCCTCCCTATAGCGCCAGTGCAAATCCTGTGGATAAACTTGCTTGATGCAGTCGCGCTCGCACTGCCGCTCATCAAAGAGCCAAAGGAAACGGGGTTACTCGATAGACCTCCTCGGAACCCTCATGAACGGATAACGGATAGCCCATTTTTCAAAAAAGTTGGAATAGTGTCATTAGTAATGGCACTCGCAGGTTTCAGTATGTATTATCTCACAACTATAATCTGTGCAGGAGACCCAGAGGTTCTGGCAAAGGCTCAAACCACCGCATTTACCACGGTGATGCTGGTGCACATCTGCTATCTCTTTACTGCCAGGTCAATAACAGAGTCTGCGTTTAGGTTCAGTCCATTCTCAAATAAATGGGTGCTTATCGGCGCGGCGCTAACGCTCGGACTGCAGTTTACCATAATCTACGCCCCCCCATTTATCGGCGTTAATCCATTTAGAACCGCCCCCTTACCCGCCGAGTGCTGGATAGCCATGATTTTAGTCTCGCTCCCGATATTCTTCATAATTGAGTTCGAGAAGTTTCTGACAAAGCGATTGGAAAATAGAAATAGAAGGATAATGTTTAAAGCGTAAAAGTAATAATAAATAAAGCAGTGGGCGTTGTGCAATGATACGAAGGAGTAAATTAAGCATAATGGGGAGATGACCCAGGCGGATCTTAGATACGAAACGGAGAATCCAAAATCGTCATTGACAGGCATCCTTCGCACACTTGAAAGGAGGAAGGTAATCAATAAGAAAGAATGGGGGAGAACGAACGTTATAGAACTATCAGAATGGTTTTTATCGAAAAAGGGAGGCGAATGAACGGTTTGAACGGTTATCTGAACGATTCGTTCTGTGTCACCTTTTTGTATCGTTCAAAACAAGATTTAAGCGGAGGTAATAAACGATGGAAAGCCACTTAATCAAATTGGAAAATGTCTGGAAGATATATCAGATGGGCGATGTTCAAGTGCCAGCGCTGAGAGGTATTGATTTGGAAGTAGAGAAAGGCGAGTTTTTGGCTATCGCAGGTTCGAGTGGGAGCGGTAAAAGCACCATGATGAACCTCATAGGGTGTTTGGATTTGCCAAGCAAGGGGAGAATTTTCTTGGGTGGGAACGATATTGCAAGCTTTGGGGAGTCGCAATTAGCCCAGATACGCGGGCGAAAGATAGGCTTCGTATTTCAGCAGTTCAATCTGATTCCCACATTAACCGCTTTGGAGAATGTGATGCTGCCTCTGGAGTTCCAGGATGTTGATACATCAAAAGCCAGAAAGAAAGCGTTAGAGATTCTAAATCTAGTTGGTTTAAGTGATAGAGTTCACCATCTGCCTTCTCAACTTTCGGGTGGACAACAACAAAGAGTGGCCATTGCGAGAGCCCTGGCTGTCGATCCTGAAATAATTCTTGCTGATGAGCCGACAGGAAATCTGGATAGTAAAACCGGTGCGTTCATCATGGATTTATTAAGTGGAGTTCACCGGGAAGATAGCAAAAGCGTCATTATGGTCACGCATGATTTCCATCTGGTAAAGCGGGCAGATAGGATTGTTTACCTGAAAGACGGCGAGATTGAGAGAATAGAGCATAATCATAAAGAACAAGGAGGTGCATAACATGCTTATTTGTGCCGATTGTGTCGATTACTTTTTAGCGTGCTCTGTAAGTAGCTATCCAGTACGTTACGGCTTGTGTGAACTTTGTGGACAAAAAGCTCACGGCTACGATATAGCCATCCCTGAAAACAAAAAGAAGAAAGGAAATGGGATACATAACGCAGCAGATATTATCAGAGAAGCAATAAGAGTGATGTACTACCCTGATATTGATCAAAATGACGGTTTGAAATTAGCGGAATATACGATAAAGAAAGTATCTGGTAGATCAACAGAAGAATTTGCCAAATATGTGTTAAACAAGGAGGTAATGGAAAATGAGAAAACGATTGTTGTGTGGTAATAACATGAGAAAAGTAATAGCTGTATGTGGTATAGTGGCATTGCTCATTTGTCTCGTGCCTCCGTCAAGCGCGGGCACTGATGCAAACATAGTAATAGCAAACGTAAAGCCAACTGAACTCTTACCTGGTGACACAAAGGAGATTACGCTAACCGTGAAGAATGTGGGTTCAAATGATGCGAAGCAGGTAACCTTCAATTTCCAGGAGAATCAATATGTCTCGGTTATTGGTACGTCAAGCGTGTCTATCTCTTCGCTCGGTGGATGGTGCTCCAAGGACGTAACGATCAAGGTTCATGTCGCGAAGGGCGCTCCCAGTGGGTCCTACACCATTCCCGTAACCTGCACGTTCGATCAATACTACTATGAGAGCGGTCAAGCGGTTGCCGAAACCATGCCCGAAGTCACGTATTCAATCGTCCTACAGGTAACGCAAGGAGCAATCATAGACATTGCTGATGTCGTCCCGTCAGAACTGAAGCCAGGAGAGGAAACGGACCTGCAATTTACCATCGCCAATATTGGCAATGCTCCGCTGCAGGACCTCGTCTTTTCGTGGACCGAAGTGGACGGCGTGATTCTTCCCGTCTCTTCAGACAATACAAAACACATTAGTCATATCGATGCGGGTGCACCAACTGTGGTGACGTACACGGTAGTAGCCGATGTTAATGCCGATGCAGGCCTGTATCAATTAGATCTGACGATTGCGTTTGAAGACGAAAGCGGCGGCTCAAGCGCGATAAATACGGCAGTGGGAATCATTGTTGGTGGAGGAACTGATTTTGACGTGACCGTCTCCGAGAGTTCAGATAGCCGGACTTCGTTTTCTGTTGCGAACATCGGCAATAATCCCGCGTATTCCGTGACGGTGAAAATTCCCGAGCAGGAGCAATTCGCGGTTCAGGGCAGCACCGCCTCGATCGTCGGCAATCTTGACGAGGGGGATTATACCATTGTGTCATTCCAGGTAACGCCTGCAAGTCAAAGGTTCGGAGGAACAGGTGCTCCAGATCTCTCTCAGCAAGAGCAACTTTCAGAGGAGGAACGGCAAAAACTGAGGGAAGAGTTTTCGCAGCGCAATGCTTCGCAAAGCAATAACCTTCAGGTAGCGATTGATTACACTGATACGACAGGTATACGACGAACGGTTGAAAAAACAGTGCCGATTCAACTCACGGATATAAGTTCTGATGAAGCTCAGTTCAATCCTGGTATGAGACAACAGCAAAGCATCTGGAATAATTCCACCTTGATCGGCACTATTGCTCTCGTAGTTCTCCTCATAGGAGGATTCATCTATTACAAAAGAAGGAAATCGATAAATGCGTTTTTAACCCGATCTTCACGAGAAAAGAAAGAGTAAATAACACGATGAAAGTGAGAAAATCCCTCAGATTAGCCGTAAATATTCTGGTGCACAGCAAGTTGCGCAGCTGGCTGACGATTATCGGTATCGTTATCGGAATCGCGGCTGTTGTCGCTATCGTATCTATAGGGGCAGGCCTGCAGCAGGATGTCGAGAGCCATCTTGGAGGGCTCGGTGCGGATCTCATTACCATTTCTCCCGGAGGAGGGCGTGCTTCTGCAGGGTTCCGTGGCCCTCCGGGGCATGAGCAGGGGAGTACTGCAACCTCTACAGACGCCGAAAACTTAACCAAAAAAGACGTTCAAGTGCTTCAGTCTGTTGACGGTGTTGCGCTTATTCAAGCCACCGTTTCCGGCCAGGGGGAAGTGTATTATCTCGGAGAAAAGGCGTCGGTTTCAATTGAGGGTGTCGATCCTCTGGTCTGGAAAGAGATGACCACGTCCGAATTGGCATCCGGGCGATTCCTCGGGCCTTCGGACTATAATGTCGTTATCGTTGGCAACAGCATAGCCGAAAATACATTCAAACAACCGTTAACTGTGAACAGAATGATCACCATTGAAGACAAACCGTTCAGAATAGTGGGCATTTTACAAGAAAGTGGTGGCTTTGGTGGAGATGACCGGAGCATAATCATGCCCATTGACGCTGCACGAGACACTCTGGAGGACGTTGGCGAGGAGGAATTTGATTCTATTACGATTAAGGCAGCTAACACTGATGATGTCGAGCAAATTATGGAAGAAGCGGAGCAAAAGCTACTGATTTCTCGGCACCTTACGGAGGACACCAAAGATTTCAGAATAAGTTCATCGCAATCCACGCTAGAAACCATGAGCGACATTACACAAACAATATCCTCGTTTTTAACAGCTATAGCCGCGGTTTCATTACTTGTGGGATCCGTGGGTATTGCGAACACCATGTTTACGTCAGTGCTTGAGAAGACGAAGGAGATCGGGATTATGAAAGCGATAGGAGCCAAGAACGGTGACATCATGATGATCTTCCTACTAAATTCAGCGATAGTCGGCCTGGTTGGAGGCTTATTGGGGATAGGTCTTGGAACCGGTATTTCTTCATTACTGCCGCTCTTGGGTATGGGGATAATGGGAATGGGTGGGGCTGGAATGACAACTGTCATTACGCCTCTGCTTTTAATTGGTGCATTACTCCTTTCGATGGGCATTGGTATGGCAGCAGGCGTGATTCCGGCATATCGCGCGTCAAAACTCAAGCCGGTTGATGCGTTGAGATATGAGTGACGTTTTTTTATAGTTTGTTAGACTCGCTTTTTCGCGGTGTTTCATCAGTAGTTACAATTCATATAGTTTTGGATATCCTCGGTATGCGTAAGTTTGATCCAATTTGAGCGAGACTTGGTTATAATTAGATAAAAAGAAAAACTTACGTAAGAGTAACTCTAACATAAAACCGTGGAGACACGTCAAAAAGACAGGAGGTATGATGATAAAATGGACAAATTAAACATGGTACAACTTCTTATCGTCCTAATAGCTATTACTGCTACTGCGCCAGTCGCTGGCTACAATGGTGACGACTATTATTTTGACGACTATTATTTTAATGATACTGAGACCTATTTCAATCAACTTATTCTGAATATCTACGTGGACGAAACCGGCAAAGCGCTTGTGACCGGATACGTAGATGATGTTAATACTTTACCCTTCTTAAAAACGGCTGAATATCTCTATGAAAATGATACAAATCAATTATACGCACTTACAAATTCATTAACATGGAAATACGGGGACAAGTGGGCAATAAACTTCACAACTAACGCTGATGCTTATTACACCGAATATCATACGATTTTTTATTTGCCCGGCGATGTGAAACTGGTCGGGATTGATCACCCTCAGGGACTGGAACGTTTTGTGACGACGTCTAACGAGTCGTTGGTTATTGATATTCAAGGGTATGACATTGAAAGTCCCACGACTACAATCGAATACCAACAGCCACTTAAGGAAACAGACGGTGAAGAGGGCGGAGGTTTCAGCTTCGGCTATTTACTGCTCATTATCGCGCTCTCGGTTTTGACTCTTGCGCTTATCATCGCCATCGTCAAGATGAAGCGAAGGGAAGATGTCCGCCATGCGGAAGAACCTCAGGTGAAAGAAGGCAAAATCGGAACTACGCCCGAAATGGCGCGGGTGATGGAGACGCTAACGGATAGGGAGCGGGCTATTGTAAATGCGTTGCTCAAGCATAACGGGGAGATGACCCAGGCGGACCTCAGATATGAAACGGAGATCCCAAAATCGTCATTGACCGGCATCCTTCGCACACTCGAAAGGAGGAAGATAATCAATAAGAAAGAATGGGGGAGAACGAACGTTATAGAACTATCCGAATGGTTTTTATCAAAAAAGGTAGGAAAATAAACGGTTTGAACGATTATCCGAACGATTCGTTCTGTGTCACCTTTTTGTATCGTTCAAAACAAGATGAAAGCGGAGGTAACAAAAAATGAAACACGCAAACAGAAGGATTTTGTGTATGAGCGTCGTAGCACTGCTGTTGATAAGCATTGTCGGGACAGGTGTCGCAGTATCGCAACAAGCGCAGAAAGGGAATGCGAAAGCGATGGCGGCGGGTGTAGTCGCGGAAGGAATGTCGCAGAATGCAGCAATGAACGTGCCAATTAGAGCAATTCATAGCGGACATGGCTTCGCTTTGGCAGATGACGGTGGGTTTCATGTGCTCCGGGTAAACATCCTTAAGGTAGGACAGATCCATCCGGGTGAGATTAGAGGGCTTATGGGGGAGAACAAGAGCATCAGTGAAATAAGAGCAGAAATCGAGAATATGACAGGGGGGGCTCCTTTCTATCGGGGACACATGCGACTTGGAGAAGAACACTACAGGCTTGTCAACATGTCTGTTGCTGAAACTGATGATGGGAATCGAACATTCGAGGCCGATGTCGTGGGTCCCATATGGAGTACGAAACCGAGCGACGAGATGAACAATACCGGGCATATCAACGTAACTGTCATGCCCTACGAGGGCACCTGGATAGGTGACGGCACGCTCAACATGTATGAAGGCGACGATTACAGTGGCGAATACAGAGTGTTGCTCGACGTTCTTCCGCCGCAGCCAAGACCGTGGAGGCAATAGGAATTAAAAAATAAAGACGATAGCTTGGATGATCACCCTGAGATCATCCGGCATCTTATTTTTTGTGGCGTTGTAGATAACGTTCTGCTTGTTTGCGAAGTGCCGAAGGCTTTTGTATGAATGAAGCATCGCAAGCACAATGTTACTTCTCCGATACCCCGCCAAACCGTGTCGCATATATTTTCCTGGGGAAGTCGCCTTTTGCATACTCGACGTGCCTTTCTCCCTTCACGAGCGCGTCATCTGCGTACGCCTCTATCACTTCACCGACGAATATATTTTTATCTCCTGCTTCTATTTCTTGCCGAACGTTACATTCCATCCAAGCGACACACTCAGCAATAATAGGCGCTTTTACCTTCCGTGCTGGTTGTGGCGTCAATCCTGTATCTTTAAATTTATCAACGTCATACCCTGAGTGGAACCCGCAATAATATATCTGCGGTTTTAGCTCTTTTGGCGGAACATTAACAATAAACTCTTTCGT
>JAENXH010000063.1 GCA_016649585.1 Methanosarcinales archaeon | reverse complement strand
CCTTTTTACTTTTAGATCCCATTTCCACCATCCCCAAAAGGCAAATTTTTAACCAATTGACTTATTTCTTCACGCTCTGGTTTGGTTTTTTTTTCATAAATCTCTCCCAATTTTGTCATTTCATCCATTGAAAGGTATTTAATTCCTTCGTTAGTTATTAAACACATGTCCGTTGATTTTCCTACTCCCTGGGATACTTCTGCATTTCTCTTTGCTTCATAAACTAAATATACTGCATGATTTAGAGAGTTTTCAGGCGTATAATTGTTTAACATAAATGTTGAAAGGGCATGAAGTTCACCAGACCCAATAGCATGATATCCTAATGAATCATAACAGTCGGAAACACCTGGATCACGAACACCATGAATATGTGCACCTTCATTATCTAATCCTACAATTAGAATCTCTAAGTCATATTCTGTCGCTTCTATTTGTCTATCTATACCGATAACTATCTCAGCAGGTAATGAATTTGCATACTCTTTATAAAATGACTCCAAAGTCATCCCCTTTGGTTTGAGATATATCTCTTCTACCCTATTTTTTCTTTGTTCCACAAAACTATCCTTAATGCTCTTGGTGATTAATGAAACCAATGGCTTGGAGATGATAGCAAGGTCAGATTTCACCTCCCTAAAGAGTTCTGTATGAGCTAAAGCAGAACCTGCCGTTAGGGCTACGCAAGCGTCTGAAAGTTCCTCTATTTTTGGCGTATCATGTTCAAACTCGATTGGCGGATACCAAGCAGTCACCATCTTGTCAGAAGCAACTACGGCAGCCTTATATTCATCACAGATTGCTCCGATACATATTGTCATCTTATCTCTTTACTCCTCTTTTCTTCTTTTCAATATTAGTTGTAGTTCGTAATATAAATTAATGTGTGCTACGAACTAACATATACAAGAATGCCAAAGAAAGATTATTACGAGATACTTGGCGTTAGTAAAGACGCTAAAGAGGCAGAGATAAAGAAAGCGTATCGGAGATTGGCAAAGCAATATCACCCTGATATTTATAAAGGAGATAAGAAAGAGGCGGAAGAGAAGTTCAAGGAGATTTCCGAGGCGTACGAAGTGCTGATTGACAAGGATAAACGAGCGAAGTACGATCAGATCGGAGAACGGGTAGTGGATGAGACCTTTGGGCCTGGCGGTTTCGATTGGACTCACTTTACGCATTACCGGGACGTTGAGGACATCTTTGGTAGCGCGATATTCGAAACGTTCTTCGGCTCGGCGGCAAGTCCTGGTTTTTCAAGTCGAGGCGGAATCTTCGACACGCTCTTTGGGGCACGAGAAGGTATCGAGAAACCAGTTCGAGGTGCTGACGTCCGGTTACAGTTGGACATCACGCTTGAAGAATCAGCTCGTGGTGTGGAGAAGAAGATTGAAGTCCCGATGGCTCGCGTATGTAAGGCGTGTGGCGGCACAGGCTCTCGTTCCGGTAAATCAGAAGCGTGCCCCTCTTGCAAAGGTGCAGGTCAGGTAAGGACAGTGCAAACACGTGGTGGTGCTCGTATAATGCAAACTGCGGTCTGCCCTCAATGTCACGGCACGGGAAGAGCTGCTGTTGATCTTTGCAGCGTCTGCGGAGGACGGGGCAGGGTATTAAAGCGAACAAAGATCGCACTAAAGATTAAGAAAGGGGTTCCTACTGGCTATGAGATAAAGATCCCAAAAGCGGGAAGACCCTCGGAATCCATGATCGGTGGAGAACCGGGAGATCTGCATGTGGTAATAAACGTGTTACCACATCGTATATTTGAACGGCGCAAGGACGATCTTTTTATGACTGTGTCGGTAAGCTTCGTTCAGGCTGCTTTAGGTGGTGAAGAGACGGTAACGACGATAGAGGGTAAGCAAGTGAAGGTAACCATTCCGGCAGAGACGCAGACGCATACTAAATTCCGCTTACAGGGGCTGGGGATGCCGCGATTCGGGGGTGGTAAAGGTAATCTGTTCATAGAAGCAATCGTGCAAACGCCGCGGAATCTTACGGAGAAACAGAAGGAACTGTTACGGGAGGCGTTTGGTGGTGTGTAGCGTAAATTTATAATATGCGAACGTTTTATAAGCCCTATCGTGAAATAATGACTTAAGAGAATTTTGATTTACTCCTCTTTCCGTTCCATCATTTATATGCTTTTGGGATGTTTTTCGATGTTTTCGGTGGTTTTGCAAAATCCTCTATAGATAGTAGCGGGATTGTTCCCTCCATGGCTATTGGCTGTACTTGTATCATGCATCTTCATCATGAATGACTATACGATCCTTTATTCCTCCTCATCCACCACCTTATATTCCGCATCCACTGGCCCCTGCTGCGGTTCTTCCTGTGGACCACCTGCTTGTTGCTGCTGATACTGCGCTCCCGCTTTTTGATAGGTGCGCATTGAAATGTCATGGAATGCACGTGTCAGCTCTTCCATCTCAGCCCGCATCTTATGGACGTCTTCGGTCTTTATCGTCTCTCTGAGTCGTTCTATGATTGCCATGATCTTCGTTCGTTCGTCGCTCGTGACCTTATCAGCCAAATCCGTGATAGACTTTTCGGTTGTATAAATAAGACTCTCTGCTTGATTCTTCGTTTCCACAATCTCACGACGTTTCTTATCCGCCTCTTCAAATCGCTTTGCGTCCTCCATCATCCTATCTATCTCGCTTTGCGAGAGTTTGGTTGACGCAGTGATCGTGATCGCCTGTTGCTTTCCCGTACCCAGGTCCTTCGCAGTGACGTCCAATATGCCATTCGAATCAATATCGAAGGTCACGTCAATTTGAGGCACGCCCCGTGGCGATGGCGGAATGCCCATCAGATGAAATCTGCCCAGGCTGGTGTTATCCCGTGCGAATTCTCGCTCACCTTGGAGCACATTGATCTCAACACTCGTTTGACTATCTGCCGCAGTGGAAAATATCTCGCTCTTCTTCGTGGGTATCGTGGTATTCCGCTCGATTAATTTGGTAAAAACGCCGCCCAGCGTCTCAATGCCCAATGAAAGCGGAGTGACATCCAGAAGCACCACATCCTTAACCTCTCCGGTTAATACACCTGCTTGTATTGCAGCACCCATTGCCACGCATTCCATCGGATCAACACCACGCTCGCCCTGTGCACCCACGTAATCCTCAACGAATTTCTGGACAATCGGCATTCTCGTCGGTCCGCCAACGAATATTATTTTGTTGATATCGCGAGGTGTGAGTTTAGCATCCTTTAATACCAGCTCTACTGAGCCCTTACATTTTTCAACTATTGGACGCACGAGTTCCTCCAGTTTTGCCCTCGTAAGTTTCATGACGAGATGTTTCGGTCCCGATGCATCCGCAGTAATGAAAGGCAAGTTTATATCGGTCTCGAGCACATTAGATAGCTCTATCTTCGCTTTCTCACCTGCCTCCCGTAACCTCTGCAACGCCATCTTATCATTCCGCACGTCTATCCCCGATTCCTTCTTGAATTGCTCTGCTACGTAATCAACGATTGCCGTATCCATATCCGTTCCGCCCAGTTGTGTGTCACCACTCGTGGATATAACCTCGAATACGCCTTCGCTGAACTCCATTATCGTTACGTCCAGTGTGCCACCGCCGAAATCGAATACCAAAATCTTCTGCTCCTTCTCTGTTTTATCAATCCCATAAGCAAGTGCTGCAGCAGTGGGTTCATTAATTATTCTAACGACTTCCAAGCCAGCAATCTGACCTGCGTCCTTCGTTGCAGTTCTCTGATTGTCATTGAAGTATGCCGGCACTGTTAAGACCGCTTTGTCAACTTTATCGCCCAAAAATGCTTCTGCATCTGTTTTTATCTTCTGAAGCATAAACGCAGTTATCTGCTGCGGCGTGTACTCCTTGCCATGAACCTTCGCCTTATAATCGGTTCCCATCTTCCGTTTAATTGCCGTTATCGTGCCTTCTGGATTGGACACCGCTTGTCTCTTCGCAGGTTCGCCAACCAGCCTCTGTCCATCCTTCGTAAACGCCACATACGAAGGGAACGCTTTACCGCCAAGGCTTGTCCCTTCAGCACTTGGTATAATCGTGGACTTACCACCTATCAACGCAGCCGCAGCCGAATTGCTCGTTCCAACATCTATACCTATTGTTTTGGTCATTTCTTAGCCTCCATAAACCATTATATCTAATAAACACTATCGCCTTTATTCCATATAAAAGTTTACAGGCGGTTGGTTTTGGGGCATCCTTATCCTCCTGATTACCGCAGCGGTTTTAGTTGCTAACGTCCTGTTCTAATTTCTATTTTATGGCCATCACATCAACTCTGTTTATATCAATCAGTTACAATCATAACCGTAACTCTTTATTACGTTCAACGCTATAATTCTAACTATGGCTATTGATGATAACGAGCGAGAGTTAAACGAGGAACAAGTTGAAGAGCGTGAGCGTGTCATAGAAGTCAGCGTTGAAGACGAGATGAAGAGCTCGTATATAGACTACGCGATGAGTGTAATTGTAGGAAGGGCTCTTCCTGACGCTCGTGATGGACTAAAACCGGTGCATCGCCGTATATTATACGGCATGCATGAGCTTGGTGTCGCACATAATAGATCACATAAGAAATCCGCGAGGATAGTGGGAGATGTCATGGGTAAATACCACCCTCACGGTGACGTCGCCATTTACGATACTATGGTGAGAATGGCGCAGGATTTCTCTTACCGATACCCATTGGTAGACGGCCAGGGTAATTTCGGCAGCGTAGACGGAGATTCCGCTGCTGCAATGCGATATACCGAAGCGAGGCTGTCAAAGATAGCTGAAGAGCTACTGATTGACCTTGATAAAGATACCGTCGCCTGGAGCCCTAATTTTGATAATACAATGAAAGAGCCGCAGATTTTACCCGCAAAGTTGCCTAACCTTTTGATAAACGGCTCTTCCGGTATTGCTGTTGGTATGGCTACGAACATGCCTCCACATAATTTAAATGAGGTGGTGGAGGGCGTAATAAGAGTGATAGACGAGCCAGACGTGAGTATTGGCGAGTTGATGCACATAATAACGGCTCCTGATTTTCCCACGGGCGGCATAATTTCGGGCTATGAAGGAATAAAACGGGCGTATGAGACTGGTAGAGGCAGCATAAGGATACGAGCAAAGGCAGATATAGAACAAACGGCTAAAAGAGAGCAAATCATCATAAAGGAGATCCCATACCAGGTAAACAAGAGCAAACTGATGGAAGAGATTGCGGAGTACGTCCGGAAATACAAGGTGGACAACATTGCAGGGTTACGAGACGAATCGGATCGCAAGGGAATGCGGATTGTCATAACCTTGAGAACGGGCGCTAATGCCCCTATCATTTTAAACAAGCTTTATAAGCACACACAATTGGAAACCACGTTTGGTGTGATCAATCTCGCACTCATAGATGGCGAGCCACGCGTATTAACGCTCAAGGAGCTCATTGAATGCTACATAAAGCACAGGAAAGAAGTAACGATCCGTAGGCTGCACTACGAATTAGAGCGTGCTGAGAAGCGGAGACACATATTAGAGGGCTTGATCATCGCAATAGCAAACATAGACGAGGTGATAAGGCTCATAAAAGCGTCAAGCGATAGTAAAACTGCTAAATCCGCTCTGATCGAGCAATTTGAGCTGAGTGAGGAGCAGGCGAAAGAGATACTGGATATGCGGCTTTCGCGATTGAGTGCCTTAGAGCGTGACAAAATAGAGACCGAACGGGCAGAGCTGGAAACAAAAATAACGTGGTTAAAGGAGATATTAGCGAGTGAGGCCCGCATATTTGGCGTTATAAAAGAAGAGCTGATAGAGCTGAAGGAGAAGTATGGCGATGCGAGAAGGACAGACATAGAGGAGATGGTGGCGTTAAGCGAGCGAGATTTTATAGAAGAGGCGGAAGTAATCCTCTTTTTAACATATCGTGATTATGTGAAACGATTATCCGCGGATATTTTTAAAGGGCAGCTGCGTGGTGGAAAGGGAATAGCCGTGATAGATAAGAGAGAAGACGATGTTGTCGTTAATTTCATACGTGCATCTACAAGGGAACGTCTGATTCTGCTTACCGAATATGGCAGGGCATACCAGGTGAAGACCTACGAAATCATTCCAACGAGCAGACATGCGAAAGGGAAACCACTGGTGAATCTTCACGGGCTGAGCGCAGCCATAGAAGAGAAGGAAAAAATTGTATCTGCTCTTGCTATACCTGAGGCTGTGGATAGTGCTATAGAAAACGCGTTTATCGTTTTCGCTACAAAACGAGGCGTGGTAAAGAGAAGCGCACTCGCGAATCTGAAGGCTATACGCGTTACGGGCATCGTCGCCGTTAGGGTTGATCGACGCAAAGACGACGTGTTAGCCGATGTGACGCTAATATCCGGTGGCGAGCAAACGGGTATAATCCTGAGTTCGAAGAAAGGCAAGGCGATCTTGTTCCAGGAAGATGAATTGCGGGAGATGGGCAGATATGCGGCTGGAGTACGGGGGATGAGATTGGACCCGGGGGATGAGATAGCAAGTATAGAGGCTGTGGACTTGAGTTTGAGTGATTCAAGACTCGTTACGATAACGGAGAAAGGTTATGGAAAAAGAACGAAACTGGATGCTTATCGCGAAACACACCGGGGTGGCAAAGGCGTGATTAGCATTAGAGGTGCAGAACGAAACGGAAACGTAGTGTGTATCAAGCAAGTAAAGAATGATGACGAATTGATGATTGCTACTTCTGATAATATGGTGACCAAGACTGCGGTGAAAAAAATTTCCGTTCAAGGTAGGAACACGCAGGGTGTACGGTTGATGAAGGTGAAGGCTGGTGAGCGAATAGTAGCGGTGGACGTGGTTTAGTTTTAAACACTCGTCTGTGAACATTGTCGAGGGCGCATACAAAACATTATCGAGTATGACCGGAGAGCAACTCGGTATTCCGTCTATATGGTGAAAATGATGCTTTAAGTCAAGACTTTCTCTATTCTTTCCATGCTAACTAAAGAACAAAAGAGGAAGTTATACTCCAAATACAAGAATAAAATAAATTGTATGTGGTTATATATAGTCCGTATTAATATTACTTCGTCGAGTCTAAACTTCCTTTTCGTGCACTAAACCTACCAACAACACAAATTTGCTCAAGATCAGTACTTCCGAAACGGGGTAGTTCCGAAGACCATCTCCTCATTTTAGTATTGAACCTGTTGATTAGAAACGAGAGA
>JAENXH010000062.1 GCA_016649585.1 Methanosarcinales archaeon | reverse complement strand
TTCCAGCGCTTCCTTGTCACGAATGCCTTCAACGATAATAGCATCTACAAAATCATCCAGCTCTTGGATCACGCGCTCTAACTCTTCATACGTTTCACAATCCATCCTTTGCAGCGTTCTATCCAATTTATTCATATTCCTACTGCGCTGAGTTAAATAAAGGTAAGCGCTATACCAGCTTTCTCCAAATAGTCCAACCCTTCCCTATCGCTATAATCCCCTGAGATCACTACGCGCTTTATCCCAGCATTTATTATCAGCTTCGCACAGATCTTGCATGGGAATGCATTTACGTAAAGCGTAGCGCCTTCTGCGTCTCTGCCAGCTTGTAACAATGCATTTTGCTCCGCATGCACGCCCACGCACTCTTCATGCCTCTCACCCGATGCGATATTCAATTTATCTCGCCTGCATCCGACATCGAGACAGTGTGGAAATCCCCGTGGTGCACCGTTGTATCCAGTTGATATTATCACGTCATTTTTAACCACTAATGCGCCTATCTGCCTTCTCAAACAGGTAGAACGCGTCGAAACGTCGTTAACGATATTCATCCAGTATTCGTCCCAGGGTATCCTTTCTGGTTCTTCCTTTTCTTCACTAAGATTCATTCCTTTTCCAACCTTTCAATCTCCCTTCTTATTTCTTCGACGACAGCCAAAACTTCATTTTGTACAATCTCGAAGAGATACTGATTTCTAAGTGCAGCCAAATCTGGAGATATTGTATCATCTGCGGAAATACTGAGATAATATTTATTATAGATTCTTTCCTCAAATATAATAGCGCTTAATGAGCAGTTGCATAAAATGAAATTTAACGCATCTTCAGGCTCAAAATCTTCATTCAAAAGCACTCTAAATAAATTATCAAAAGTGAATCTATCATAGACTTTATACATACCCACACTATTTTTCTCAAGGGTTTGTAAGAATTTTTGAAGTTCCATTTTTTGTGTCTCTCTATTTTAAATTTGCAGGAGTATTGAACATTATATTACATAAAAACTCAGGAATATTTAAAGCCACCGTCATTCAATCAATGAGGATATAGAGAAAGGATAAAGAGTTCTTAGGAATATTAGGCGAAGTTGCTGGCTTCCGCCAAGCGCTTGTCACGTGAAGGTGATAATGCCAAGCCTATTCAAGACTTCTAACACTCCGAGCGTTCCCGTTAGCAATCCAAAGATTCTAGTCAATACCCAAAGATGGCGACTTGTCAAGTGGTCAATTTTTACTACACTAACGTTATGAGTCACTACGCCTAATTCTCTTGTCCGCCCAGATGCATTTTCAGTTCGGAAGATCAGACCAACCTCGTAGTTCCCTGAGTTTAGTGGTCTGATGTTCCACCGATAATTCATTGGTGCAAAGGAAATCTCTTGTTTCTGCTTCTTCGCCCCCTCGATGTCAAAACCCGCCGCTAGTAACTCAATCGCAAGGTACTTTGGATTGAAGTCTGTCTCGATATCCATTCCCAGTGGTTGTTTGTTCCCGTACTCGTCTATGAAAAACAATGCTCTGACTCTCTCCCCACGCGGAGCAAGGTCACTCCATCCTGTTAGGTGAACCTCTGTCATGCATGAGTCACCCTCATACAGTCTGCTTGGGAAGTTCACTTTAGGTGGCGCTACCAGCTTTTTCCTTTTACTTAGCAGGTCTTGAAAGAAGAGAGCAATGAAAAAAAAGAGTGCTACTAAGACCGCCGGTCTCAGATTACGTATCACCAGAGTATATGGAGGCGGTTGAAAAGGAAGAGGGTAGATTAGCACCGAGATAATAGCTATAACGATAAGACCCGTAACAATTATCACCAGACGAGAGAAATTTTCTAGTAGTCCTATTCCTTCAAGCCTAGGTTTGTGTTCCTCCAACACTGGCTTAGGTGAAATTCTTAGAATTGCAATCTCGTCTTACCCACGAGAGAAACACGACGGCTAATAGATTGACGAGGAGCAAGATAATGACATTCAATTCCATCTCTTAGCCTCCGCGAACTTCTTTTTCCGTTCCCCTGTGGCCTATATCCAAACCTTTCACCTCTTCTTCATCTATAGTAGCTTTTAAACCTATTTAAAATCAACTTCCGAAAAAATACGTGACACCGCCAAGGCAAAATGTCGCTAAACCTATGGTGAAGTTCACATGGAGGAAGACCGGAAGAAACGGATACAAGAGCTGTGTGAAAAGATATGGAGAAAAATGGAAGACGAGCATATAGCTTCTTTTTCGTTACCAGTTCATGGAAGCTTTTTTAAAAAAAAAGGAAACGTTAATAAAGCATATAATTAATCCAAGGAGTGCACGGAGTAAAACAATGTTTGTAAGATTTCTTCATGCTTGGGGGTCCGAAAAATGATTGCGTGGATCATAGCTCTCATTCTCTTTACATGCTTGTTGATTGTACTAACTAAATTAGCGCGCTTTTCCAAAGAGCTAAAAGCCTTGAACGATCGCTATGAAGCGGTATTACACGAAGCAAAGACAAGAAGAAGTTTCGCTGAAGAAGCTTGGAACGAGGTGGAAAAGTGGAAAAAGCGTTATTTGGCCGAAAAAGCAGCGAAAGAGGAGCAAGCGAAAGAGGCAGAAAAGTTGAGAAAGCGCTATTGGGAAGAAGTCCATGACGACTCAGATTCGTATAAGACGCAAATCGGGAAAGAAGAAGAGTCCTGGGGTGATAACGAGCCTTACTAAATCAATTCTGAGAACCGTTCACGATATAACGCCCGCACCAATCAAATGCCATCGCTCTCTTATCTTTCGCCCGATCGCTACGCGGGAGCCTTTTTCTGCACATATCGGTCTGCTCAGTTTTAAATCAATGGTCTTCTGCGTCACCCTCTTCACTTCGCCCATCGTGATTGTGGTTCCGGCACTTAACATGATATGCTCACCCACCTTTATCGCGGGAACCTCCACTGCTTTTGTTACACCAACAGCACGTTTGAATAGCTGAAATTCTATTGTAAGTTTATCCCATGTTGGAGGCAACGAGCCAAGCTTTCCTGCACATTGCCCCACTAAAGAATCCTCTTTCGTCATGCTCGGGTCCAATTTCGTGCCAATGCCCAGGAGTCCACCGGGAGTCACCTCTTTTACCTGCGCCCCACCCACCATTATGGAGGTTATCTCCGTCTCTATGGGTACCCATTTTGCCATGCCACCTGTTGTCACCATCATTCCGGGGCTTATCTCTAATCTATCACCTTCTTTCAGCCTTCCCTTGAATAGAGAACCGCCGATTACCCCTCCTTTCAAATCCCGTATAGGCGTCCCGGGTTTATTGATGTCGAATGAGCGTGCAATATGCATCCTCGCTGTTTCATCAGATGAACGTTTCGGTGTGGGGATTGTTCTCTCTATGTCCTGTATCAATATATCCATATTAGCGGACTGCTGTGCAGAGATAGGCACAATAGGCGATTCTTCCGCAATTGTACCTTTAACAAACTCTTTTATCTGCGAATAATGCTCTATCGCTTCCTCTCTCGAAACAAGGTCTATTTTGTTCTGCGCGATCACGATTTTATCTATGCCAACTATGCTCAGTGCCATCAAATGCTCTTCCGTCTGCGGCTGTGGGCATGGCTCGGAAGCCGCAATAAGAAGAACAGCACCATCCATTATCGCCGCACCGCTGAGCATCGTTGCCATTAACGCTTCATGCCCCGGCGAGTCAACAAATGAAACCGTTCGCAACTCTTCAGTATTTGACCCACAATGCTTGCAAATTTCTTCCACAGTGTAACAATCCGGCTCCTTACAATCCGGGCATCTTCTGAAGGTAGCATCTGCATAGCCAAGTCTTATGGATATCCCCCTCTTTATCTCCTCGCTGTGCCTGTCCGCCCATTCGCCAGATAGAGCACTCACTAACGTTGTTTTCCCGTGATCTACATGCCCTATCATTCCTATGTTCACTGATGGTTTCTTCGTTTTGCTTACCCCTCTCAATATTACTGAGCGTAAATGCGTTGCTCTTTAACCTTTTACATTCTCTTTCTTTTTAGTTAATTAATAAGCACTTTTAAAAGAATTTCTTTGGTAAAGCTTTCTTTTTAAAAGAAAGGTTTGTGGTGAGGAGAATGGAATTTGAATTAAATGACGGGGAGAAAGCGGTTCAGAGCATAGCGCGAGAGTTTGCAGAGAAGGAAGTGCTGCCACGAGCGGCTGAGATAGACCACAAGGCAAAATTTCCTTTGGATATAGTGAAGAGGATGGCGGAACTCAAACTTTTTGGATTGCCTTTTCCCGAGAAATACGGCGGTGCTAATGCATCGCTTTTGAGCTACGTGGTCATGGTAGAGGAACTTTCAAGGGCAAGTGCAAGCATCGGATGTTTAAGCGCAGTCGGACTCATCAGCATCTTTCCCATCCTCTATGCGGGTTCAGAAGAGCAGAAGGATAGATATCTCAGACCAATGTGCGAAGGCAGCAAATTGGGTGCTTTTGCGTTAACAGAACCTGCTGCGGGGTCTGATCCCCTTTCCATTGAAACAACCGCTGTTCGTGAAGGCGATGAATACGTGCTCAACGGAAGGAAGGCGTACATTACGAATACCGCTGTCGCAGACGTATACGTGGTTTTTGCATACACGGATAAGAGCAAGAAGAGTGCAGGGATGAGTGCTTTTATCGTGGAAAAGGGGACAAAAGGGTTCTCATTTGCTGGGATAGATAATCTGTTGGGTATGCGTGGTTGTATGGTTGGAAATTTGGTGTTCGAGGATTGTAGAGTTCCCGAGGAGAACCGACTTGGCAGCGAGGGTGACGGCTTGAAAATCGCTCTGGCTACTCTGGACAGGGATAGAATAGCAATGGGTAGCATCGGCGTCGGTATCACTCAGGCGTGCCTTGACTCTTCCAGGAAGTATGCAAAAGAGCGAAAGCAGTTTTCTCAACCAATCGCAAATTTCCCGGCGGTACAATTCATGCTCGCGGATATGGCTATGGAGATGGAGGCAGCGCGGTTACTCACGTACAAAGCCGCTTACCTTGCAGATAAAAATGAGCGATTCACGAAAGAAGCATCTATGGCAAAGCTTTATGCTTCGGAAGTTGCGCAACGAGCTGCTACAAACGCAGTGCAAATACATGGCGGATACGGGTGCACGAATAGATGCCCTGCTGAACGGTATTTTAGAGATGCGAAGATACTCAGTATTGCAGTTGGCACCTCGGAGATACAGAGAATGATAATAGCACGGGATGTGTTGAGGTGAGGTTTACCATGTCAGGCAATTCTTTTGGAAGGATATTTAAGGTGACAACCTGGGGCGAGTCACACGGAGAAGCGATGGGTGTGGTTGTGGACGGCTGTCCTTCAGGGCTTGAGCTCTCAGAAGCGGATATACAGTACGAATTGGACAGGAGAAAACCGGGCGTAAGTGAGATAACAACAGAAAGGAAGGAAACAGACGAGGTAAAACTATTGTCCGGCGTCTTTGAAGGCAAAACGCTTGGCACTCCTATTTCTATGCTTGTGTGGAATAAGGATGTGGATTCGAGCCCTTATGAACCTTTAAAACATATTGCGAGACCGGGACAAGCAGATTTATCTTACCAACTGAAGTACGGGATACGGGACTACCGGGGTGGTGGAAGAGCTTCTGGACGCGAGACCGTTGCGCGCGTTGCCGCGGGTGCAATAGCAAAGAAGATCTTAGCGGGTCGTGCCATACAAATTCTCGGGCATGTCGTGGAAGTCGGCGGGATACGAGCGCGGAAAGTAAGTGTCGAAGAAATAACGAGTAATGCTGAGAGTAATGCAGTCAGGTGTGCAGATTTAGACGCAGCGGGGCGAATGGAAGCATTAATAAAAGAGGTAAAGGAAGAAGGGGATAGTGTCGGTGGCATTGTAGAAGTATGCGCGCTTGGCGTTCCTGCGGGTTTAGGCGAGCCAGTCTTCGATAAACTGGATGCAGAACTTGCGAAGGCGTTGATGAGTATCGGAGCGGTGAAAGGAGTGGAGATAGGCGCCGGTTTTGAAGCTGCAAGGCTGAAGGGAAGCGAGATGAACGATGAATTTTACATAGAAGAAGGAAGGATACGGACGAGAACGAACAACGCGGGAGGGCTCTTAGGTGGCATTTCAACGGGTGAGCCCATAATATGTGGAATAGCAGTGAAGCCTACTTCTTCTATCTCAAAGCCGCAGCGAAGTGTTGACATGAAAAAGATGAAGGACGTGGAAATACGAATAAAAGGCAGGCATGACCCCTGTATCTGCCCACGCATAGTTCCCGTAGCAGAAGCGATGGTTGCTTTAGTGTTGGTAGATTATTTATTTAGGGCTTGAGGGGAGTAACAGAAAAAGGAGTGAAAGGGCATTTACATCTTTCCATGCCTCAAAATAGAAAATAACAGCCAGAAGCCCATTATTCCCGCTCCAAGAAAACCGATGATACCGATAACCGGTATCTCGTGCCATTTTGGCGGAACACCGGAAAGAACAATAAGGGCTGAACCGATCACGAGCGACGCCAGAACAATTGCAAACACCATACGATTGTTGGCCTGCTCAAAGGTTTTGAGCATCGGGTCAAGACCCCTGTGCTCAAATTTAATCTTTGCTTCGCCTTGTTTTATCAGTGTCAGCATCTCCCTCGCTTCGGCGGGAAGGTCTCGCATCAGCAAGCTCGCTTCAGTGGCAGAGTGATAGAAATCTTCGATTAACCTCCGGGGACCCATACGAGCCACGATTGACTTCTTTGCAAACGGTTCCGCGTGTTCCACCGCGTTAAAATCAGGATTCAGTTCCCTGCCCACACCCTCAATGGTAACCAGTGCTTTTGCAAGCAGGTAGAAGTCCCGAGGCACTTTCAACCGGTGCTCCGCAACCACTTTTGCAATACGGTGTAGCAGAGTTCCTATTTCGAGTTCTTTAAGTGTACAATAAGCATAAACTTCGATAAGTTCGGCAATATCAGATTCTAACGCCTCACTGTCCACCATTTGTCCATATCCCGACTCGGATAATTTCAAAATTGTTTTCGTGATTTTACTTTCATCTTTGGTTATAATTCCAATGAGCACGTCAGCCAGGTCTTCTCGATGCCGTGCTGACAGAGACCCCATCATTCCGTAATCGAGGAAACAAATGACATTGTCTTTCAGCACCCTGATGTTACCTGGATGGGGGGCCGCGTGGAAAAAGCCGTGCTCAAATATCTGTTCAAAATAAGGGTCGCACCCCGTGCTGCCACGACTTTCGGATCAATGCTGAGCAGGTATCGCTGGGGGATATTCA
>JAENXH010000061.1 GCA_016649585.1 Methanosarcinales archaeon | reverse complement strand
ACTCTGTCCTGTGCTATTTTTTTATCTTCTTCCCATAGTTCTTCTGGTTCTTTATCGCACCAAAAACAATATTTGCGTAAGTGAGTGTAATAAACTCGCTTAGAATTCTTACCCATTGATGCAAACGCTCTCTTTACATCGGGATGTTCGTTTATCCATTCTTCGACCTCGCTGCCCTGCCTTGTGAGTCCGTATTTGGTTTTCCAGTATGAAATCTTCGGTGAATCCATACCGAGCTGATCAGCGACTTGGCCTAATTTTAGTCCCCTTTCAAAAAGTACCTTCAGCTCCCCTTTTTCAGGGATCCGATCTTTTACCCTCATAATCTATAATTTAAATTATAGAGTATAAAAAGGTTATAGATTTTTACCCGTTATACACCAGTTAAAATCCTTTTTATCTGTTCTTTAAACTCCTCCAAAGAACCCTCATTCATTATAACCTTGTCGGCTTTTTCCATCGCTTCGCCCATACCCCACCGGTTCTCTCGTTCCTCGCGCTCTTTAAATTGCTCGATATTTAGCAGATCATCTCCCCTACCACGGGTTTTTATTCGATTATACCTAAGGACAAGCGGTGCCTCGATTCTCACAAGAATGAAATCTGTACCAAATTCTTTCTCGAACGTTTCTACTTCTGCTAAGCCTCTTATTCCATCTATCACGATGATGGGCTTTTTTGCTCTTTTCCCCTCTTTGTCCGTTATATCCTTTATACGCGGGATGCACCGCCTTGCAATTGCATCCATCCCTTCCCGCTCTCGCAGCTCATTTGCAACTCTGCCTGCATTTGCGTCACTTAACGATAGCTTTCGCCGTTGTAACTCCCACCTTATCACGTTTCCCATCGTGATGATAGGAATGCTCATCTCCTTTGCAACTGCTGCTGCAACGGTCTTTCCCGCTGCAGGTGCGCCGACAAATGCTAATATCTGTATCTCTCGCTTAGCCACTTTTCCGCAGCTCCTCGCGCAAGTCTTCGCTCGACCGAGGCATAAAATATGTTTACAACACTGAGTAAGTCCCCTTTATTCACTACGCCGTCGCATATCGGGTGAAAAAGAGCTTCGTCCATAACTCTCCTTTCCTCTACACTCTTCGGCTCTCCCACCGCTGCCAGCGAAGATACTATACCAAGTGCGTGTCGCATTATGTTGCAGGGTAAGACCATCGCCTTTGGAGGGAACTCTATTTCTTCTATCTTTATGTTCACGAGTTCGTTTTTCTTCACTTCTTTATCCTCCTTTGCGATGAGCATTTCCCATTCGCCATGCGGACCGACGGTGAAGCCGTAGCTGAACGCCTCTAACTCCTGCTTCTCTGTCTCGCCGCCGATTTTATCCTTCCAATAAACATAATTTATTTTTGCCATGTTATTGAATTATACTATAAACTAACTCTTTTTAAGTTTTCTTTTTGAGGCTCTCCAACTGTTTGTCCCAATACTCGTCCATAACTTTTGATTCTTCGGAATCCTCGAATACAATCTCGCTTTGTTCCGATTTAGATATTACACCAATGTAATTCCACATAACACTCTGCCATTCGTTTTCGGTCAACCCCCTGCCAATCGCCTGTTCGATAATCTCTCGATTCAGAACAAGTTTTTTATCCCCCCGTATCCTAATCATCATTCCGAAGTGGACGAAAGCTGCATTGTTATCCTCGTTATCTTTGCAAACTGCCCTTGCAACAAGCATGTTTGCTGGAACCGCCTCAATAAAAACGCTTACCATTTTGAGTTACCCACTATAAATCACTTCCTCTCCCGCTTCCCGGGTTCTGATTCTGACTTCTTTTAGGTCTGCGGTGTGGTGTGCAAAAGCTGCGAGTTCGTTCAGCTCCTCGCGGCTGAACTCGTCATCCTCGGCTATTACGCGTCCCGGAACAAGTTCAGGTCTACCTTGTTGTATTACGTATGAGCAGTTTGCAGCACCCGCCTCTTCAAGCTCCTTTGCTATGCGCTTCACCTCTTCCGCGCCAACGAGGTTCTTGAATACCGTCGTTACCAGTTCAAGGTCTACGCCTGCCAGAATGCAAGCTGCGAGCGTATTCCTCACTCGCTCCGCTACGCCTGCGACCTTTGTAAGTTTCTCGTACAGCGTTTCATCAGATAGCGGCGCCTTGATGTCCAGAAAGATCTTGTCAATGAGATTTTTCTTCAGTAGAGTTTCGACAAGCGCGGGGTAAAACCCGTTGGTCTGCACGGCAACGAACAACGAGCGCTTCTTTACGAATTGCGCGATCGCTTCGATTGCGTGCGGTTGCATAAAGGGCTCACCGCCGGAGAGAACCACGGCGTCTATGAAACCCACGTTTTTTAGGATTTCCGCTTTTAGCTCTTCCAGCTCAACGTAGTTCTGGTCTTCCAAGAGTTTGTAATTATGGCAATAGATGCACCGAAGCGGGCAGCCTCTGAGGAATATCACCATCGAGGCTTTTCCCCGCCAGTCTATGGTGGAGAAGGGGACGACACCACCGAAGTTTACCGCTGCCATACTTCAGAAGAAATCGCCCACTCGCTCGATCGCCCGTGCAACGAGTTCAGCACCTTTATCAAGGTCTAGTAAGCTTAACAACTCCACAGGCGTGTGAATATACCGTGTAGGAATGCTGACGACGCCAGTAGGTATGCCGCTTTTCGTGAGATGTATTATACTCGCGTCAGTATTGCCGCCATCAGCTACGCTGAGTTGGTATTCTATATTATACTGAGATGCGGTCTCTTTAAGCCATTTTAATACCGAAGGAGGCGTTATAATACCACGACCTGAGGCATCGGAAACAGTAATTACCGGGCCTTTTTCTACTTCTACCGGACTATCCTTCTTCTCTATTCCTGGATGGTCTCCTGCTACGTCAACATCAGTCGCGATTGCAACGTCTGGATTGAGTGCATAAGCTGTAGTTCTCGCTCCTTTCAGCCCTACTTCCTCCTGCACTGTTCCCACTGCATAGACCTCAAATTCGGTGTTTGTCCTTTTTAGTGCCTCTATCATCATTGCAACGCCTGACCGGTTGTCAAATGCTTTACAGGTAACTCTTTCGTTTTCGAGGTTTACAAAGTGCCGATCTGTAGTGACGGGCGTTCCAATAGAAATCCCCATCTGCTCCACTTCTTCTTTGCTACGAGCGCCTACATCTATGAACATATCTTCAGCTTTGATTACCTTCTCCTTCTCTTCCTTCTTCATTACGTGGGGTGGTTTCGAGCCGATAACACCGTACAAGCCACCCCCCTCCGCGTGCATAATCACCCGTTGATTGAGCAGCGTTTGCTCAAACCAGCCACCTATGGTTGAGAAGGTTATGAACCCTTCGTCATTTATATACTTCACCATAAGCCCTATCTCATCGATGTGCGCAGCAATCATAACAGAAGGTTTTTTACCTCGCTTCGTAGCTATCAGATTGCCCAACCGATCAATTTTTATTTCGTCTACATACCCCTCCAACTCGGCCTCAAGGATTTTCCTTATCTCCCCTTCGTAGCCTGAAATGCCATGCGCTTCGGCCAATTTCTTCAGCAGTTCTTTTAGTTCAGCCATTTTGAAAAAATCCCGCCTCCCGGATTTGAACCGGGGACAGCACGGTGTCCGCGCGCGGTAATAAGATCTTCGGGAGGTGATCTAAATACGCTACACTACAGCCGCGCACTCTGCCACACTGAGTTAAGGCGGGTTGAATTATATTTTAATATAAATGCATAAATAATCATCCGCTCCTCAAGGTATTTTTTGGTAAAGCTTTTTGCTTGCAAAAAGGTTTGTCAATAACTCAACGTACACCTCTTCCCCTTCTTCTATTATCTCCTTCCCCTTCTCCATGAAGATGTAACCATCGGCTTTTGCCAGCGTGGTGATTGCACCAGAGCCAGTGAGAATAGGATAAGCAATAACGGATGCTTCTTCTGGCTTTTTCGCGGAGACGAGATTGACAAGTACGTATTCATTTCGTCCACGCTCGGAGAAGATTCTCTGCGCAGCCTTAGCCTTTATTCTCTTCTCCTTCCTCCCTCCACCTTTTTCATGATTTTGTACGGGGATGCCCGAAATCGTGCGGAGTAGAGGGGCAACAAAAAGGTTGAAAGTAACCAATGCAGATGTTGGATTCCCGGGCAAGCCGAAAAAAGGCTTTCCCTGGAGAGTGCCGAAGATGAACGGTTTTCCAGGTTTTATGTCAACACCGTGCACGAGTATCTCGCCAAGCTCTTCTATCACTTTGGGTAGCGGGTCGCCAACGCCCGCAGAGGTTCCGCCAGAGATAATTATAACGTCAACACCTTTTTCCAGCGACTCATTTAGCCGCCCCGATATGTCTTCGATGTTGTCGCGAGCAATTCCGAGGAAATAAGGGCTGCACCCGCATTCACGAACTGAATCGCTGAGTGCCTGTGAATTAACATCATAGATCTTTGCAGGCTCGAGGTCTTCTCCAGGCGCTATTAGTTCATTGCCCGAGGATATGATTGCCACTATCGGTTTTTTATGGACCGCCACTTCGTTTAGCCCGCAAGCAGCCAGGACACCGGTCTCACGTGGCGTAAGCGTAGTCCCACGCCTTACTATTCGCTCCCCACGTTTTATATCCGAGCCCGCAAGCATGATATTTTCACCGGGAGCAACAGGTTTGTATACCTTCACCTTTTTTGTCTTTTTACCTTCGACATTATCCGCATATTCTGAGGTATTTTCGACTTTTACCGTAGCGTTTGCTCCTCCCGGGAGTGGTGCCCCGGTAGATATGCCCATGCAATAGCCCTTGTCTATGCGTTGCAAAGGAGATTCGCCAGCAGATATAGAGCCATTTATAATCAAAGAAGCAGGGTTATTTTCATCGGCGTAGAACGTATCAGAGGCTACAACTGCGTAGCCGTCCATGATTGCCCGGTCAAACGGGGGGACGTTAAGAGCAGAGAAAACATCGGCAGAAACACTTCTACCGAGTGCCTCGGCTACTTTCACCTTCTCTACCGATGCGTCTGTCTTTGCTGCTCGTGCCTTCGCAACTTCTGCGGCGACGCAAGCGATAATCGCGTCTACTTCCTTCTTCTCGGTTATTTCCAAGAACTGCTTTCCCATCAAACTTTCTTAAAAAGAAAAAAGAAAAAAGCTTTGGTCTTTTATTTCGTTGTCTCCACGGGTTCTTCTTTAGATTTAGACTTGCGCTCAGATCGGTATCCCAAAGTCTCGAGCATCTCTACCGGGAACGGAATGACCACGGTAGTAGCTTTTTCCTCCGTTGCCTCTTTTATCGTTTGTAACATTCGGATGAACATCCCGCCTTCTTCTTTTTGAAGGACGTTCGCAGCTTCTGCAACCTTCTTCGCCGCCTGGAACTCGGCATCTGCGGAAATAACTCGAGCTCTCCTATTCCGTTCTGCTTCTGCCTGTGCTGCCATTGCACGCTGCATCTCTTTTGGTAGTTCAACGTCTTTTATCTCCACGGCAGAGACTTTTATCCCCCAGGGATCTGTCGCTTCGTCTATTATGACCTGCAATCGTTTATTGAGCTTGTCTCGCTCGGACAGTAATTCGTCCAGCTCCGCCTGTCCTATCACACCCCTTATTGTGGTCAGAGCGATTTGAGCAGTGGCATACTGGTATTGCTCTACCTCGGTTACTGCCTTCTCGGGATCAAGCACGCGGTAATAAACGACCGCGTTCACTTTCGCGGTGACATTATCTTTGGTTATGACCTCTTGCGGCGTGACATCGAAAACAGACACTCGTAAGTCTATTTTTACCATGACCTCGAAGAGGGGGATGATTAAGAACAGCCCCGGTCCTCTCGCGCCGACCAAGCGTCCAAGCCTGAAGATTACGCCTCGCTCATACTCTCTCACTATCTTTATCGAAGATGCCAATACAAGTATTGCAAAGAATACTATTCCAATTAGCCATTCATAAGCCATTTTTATATCACCTCTTCTAATTCCATGTATACTATGATTCTATTAGTAGGATATATAGCTTTGTATCTGTAATATCTGCTTGCTGTATGAACCCTGCTAAATTTCTTGCCTTACAAAGGAAGAACGAAATAGTATAGCAGCATGAAAGAAAAAATGACCGTACCGGCAAAGCATAAGAGCGGCGCACAGAAGCAGTACAAATGTGCGATACTCACGATAAGCACCTCTAAATACTGGAAGAGAGAGAGGGGAATTGAAGAAGATATTGGCGACCTATCGGGCGAAAGCGCGAAGGAACTCGTGACCGAAAATGGGCATGACATCGTGTATTATGACGTGCTGCCAGATGAGGAGGATAAAATATATGAAGGTATATCAAAAGCCTTGAGCACTGATGCAGATTTTATTATTACTTCTGGCGGAACCGGATTGACGAAAAATGACGTTACGGTAGAGGTTGTATCAAAGCTCCTGAATAAGGAAATGCAGGGGTTTGGCGAACTCTTCAGGCTGAAGAGTTATGAGGAGATAGGCACTGCAGCGGTATTAAGTCGTGCGATCGCCGGTGTAATAAATCAAAAAGCAATTTTTTGCTTGCCTGGTTCGCCAGCAGCGGTAAAATTAGCAATTACCGGGATAATCATGCCTGAGATCGCGCATATAATGAAGCATGTGCGAGAATAAGTAAACCGTCAAAAGTTTTGTCCACTCTAAAAATCACAAGCTCCAAGTACCAAAATCCAAATAATACCAAATATCAAAATCCCAATGTCAAACCCCAGAAAATGTTCATTAGTTTTTAGATTTTGAAATTAGAATTTGGAACTTGTTTGCGCTTTGGTGCTTAGGATTTGGGATTTTTCAAGACAAAAATTTTGCTGAGCTATTTACAAAAAATTAAATGGGGTCGGTGCGATTCGAACGCACGATCGGCGAGTCTGGAGCCCGCTGCCCTTCCGGACTAGGCCACGACCCCTCTACAATATATCAATTAGATACTGTACTTTATTAAGTTGTAGTTGCTACTTGACTTTGACATATTTAAAATTTACCGTAGAGAACGCTGAGTTCACAGAGAAAATAAGGTGTTAGTTGTCTGTCTGGTATTAGTAGCCTAGCCATAAAACAAACCTAAAACCTGCATCCTCTGCGTTCTCCATGAACTCCGCGGTTAATCTGACAATGTCAAGGTAAAATCAGCTCTGTATAAATAAACATAATTATTCTTGAAGTTTGCCGGACAAGATTCTGATTTTTGAAAAAATAAAAAAGAGAGGGAATATTAAAAATTATTCCCTCTTCCTCATCGTTGCTACTGCGAGTACCACGCCCAATATGCCGATCAATGCTATTATT
>JAENXH010000060.1 GCA_016649585.1 Methanosarcinales archaeon | reverse complement strand
GGTCTTTTGTTTTTAAAACAACTGATGAGCAAAAGTTTACCTGGATTGCGGAAATGAAATACGAACAGATACAAAGAGTTGCACATGAGTTTGCCTCAAAGTTATCTCGTGTTGGTTTGAATGAGTATGAATGGCTTCGATTAAGGGCCGGTAGGAAAGAGTAAATTAAACAGGGAGAGAAGTGGTAGAATATGAATATATTTTTCGAAGTAGGCGTACAATATACAAGAAACGATATATGCAATATTTTACAGGTACCAAAAGAAATAAGAAGAGGGAATTTGGAGACTGGATATAACAAATATAACGAAGATTGGTTTATATTTTCAAATATTGGGGTTCCCGGAAGAACCGGACACGATTATGACAATTATTGGCTTGGAGATGAGTTCGTTTGGCATGGTAAAACAGGATTAAAAATATCTCATGAGTCAATTCAATCGATGCTTAATCCTAACGGAAATATATACCTCTTTACTCGCGATTCAAATCGCTCTCCTTTCACTTTCGAAGGTAATGTAAGAGTAAGATCATATAAAGATACGGTTCCGGTAACTATTGTGTGGGAATTAATCGATATAAATGAACGAAGTATGGAACGTTTACCTGAAGAAATCAGTAATGCTCATTTATTTATGGAGGGATTGAAGAAAAAAATATATGTAAATAGATATGAACGTAACCCTCATGCCCGTCGTTTGTGTATTGAACATCATGGATTAACTTGCATTGTTTGTGGTTTTAATTTCAAAAAATTCTATGGGGAACTAGGTTCAAATTACATTCATGTTCATCATGTCATTCCGCTTTCGGAAATTAAAGAAGAATATGAAATTGATCCTATAAATGATTTAAAACCGTTGTGTGCGAATTGTCATGCAATGATTCATAGACTTTCAACACCACTAACTATTGATGAATTAAGAAGAACGTTACGGGGGGATGACGATTTCTGATATTTATTCTATTGATAAACGTAGTGACATAATGTCGAGAATTCGGGCGGCGGAAACAAAACCTGAAGAAATCGTCCGTAAATTCCTATTTTCCTACGGATTCCGGTATCGAAAGAACGACAAACGATATCAGGGCAAACCCGATATGGTTCTACCAAAATACAGAACAATGATATTTGTGCATGGGTGCTTCTGGCACGGGCATGAAAACTGTAAAGCTGCCGAACTTCCTAAAACAAATACCGATTTCTGGAAAAAGAAGATATTGGATAATAGAGTCCGCGACCAAAAAAATATTGACACATTAAGAAAAGAAGGTTGGAACGTGATTATAATCTGGCAGTGTGAAATCAAGAATAAAAGCAAAAGAAATAGAAGACTGGAAGTATTATTCAAAGAGATTACGAATAGAAGATGATTTCGCTCCTTTTTAGATAGAAGACTTCAGAAAAACCTACCCCACACCAATCCTCGCCTTATTTATGTCCAACCCCTTCCACTTTACTTTGTATCCGAGATGTGCCAGCACCCCGTCTGCGTTCTTTAACCCCGCCTTTTCGAGGCCTTTACCCATAAGCAGAAACTGGATCTTTATTCAACACGCATCAACAATATACAAGTAACAGAGTGTTCGGCAAGCTATGAAAGGAATGAAAATAGTAGAGTTTGACCCGGAGTACGCGGACCAGTTCAAGCGACTTAACCTGGTCTGGCTTGAGCGGTATTTCCTGGTGGAGCCAATAGACATTGAGGTTTTGAGTAACCCGGAAGAGACGATTATTAAACCGGGTGGCATGATCTTCTTTGCACTCCTGGATGGTGCGGTGGTGGGAACATGCGCACTTATCAGGCATAATGACGACTTCTTCGAGCTCTCAAAGATGGCCGTTGCTGACAATCATCAAGGGCAAGGCATCGGCACGCAACTCCTAATGCATGTTATTGCTTGGGCTCGATCCCGGTCGATAAAGACGCTTTTCCTGGAGACGAATACGGTACTGGAAAGAGCCGTGCGGCTCTATCAGCGGGCCGGATTCAGAGAGACAGCACTCGATAGTTCGAACTCGCACTATGGCAGAACCAATCTAAAAATGGAACTCAACTTGTAGCCAAAAAAAGCCACTCCATAGCATAGGGCCGTTCGCTAAAAGACCTCTGACAGTTATGCACACTCGCACGGTAAAATCTCCTTGAAGTAGTGCCCACCTTATTTTGATGTCTTTACAAGTAAGCGAAAAAATGAAGAAATTTAAGAATGCCTAGCAATAATATGCAAATAAATGTTTGGTGAATAGAAATGCCGCTTAAAATAACGCTTCGCAAAGATGAGAAAAGCAGCCCACTCCGGCAGATGCTCAATATGCTGTTGCAATCACCAGCGGGTGATTCGGCGATCTTGTGTTCGGGCTACATCTGGCAACCAACTGGCAATCGCTACAACATCCTAGACGACGGACTTCGAAGCGCTATCGTCTCGGGATGTAACGGCGGGACGCTTACAACAGTTGCAGGTAAATTCTCTTTCAACTACTACAAGGCCTATTATCGTAACTTTATTCTTGACCTCCGCTCCAAAGGTGTGAACGTTGTCCCTTACTATGCTCCCAAGAAGAATTGGCACGCAAAGATTGCCATCAGAATGTCGGGTAGCAAGCCAGTTGCGGCATTAGTGGGGAGCAGCAACCTCACCGGGCCGGCGTATGGTTTGAACCGAAATTGGAACTTTGAGGCGGATGTTCTTATCTGGACTAAGAAAGGAAAACAGACGGAATTTTTCAGGGATGATGGATTGAATCAGGATTTGGGAAGATTCGAGGTTATTTTAGATCTGGAATTTACTCAACTAGACGAGGAAGACCAACTCGAAGGTATCGATAAAGACGTAATGGACGCGGAGCTTGAGCGCTTCGAATAACCAAAAAAACCGAATGAATTATTTCCGCGGATTCTGAATACTTACCGCCGCTGATTTTAGATATTAAAATTTTTTAGACGTTTTTAATACAACACTTATTGAAGCGCAATGGTTGCCGCACTTGGATCCAACCCCTTCCACTTTACTTTATATCCGAGGTGTGCCAAGATTTCGTCAGCGTTTGACAGCCTCATAGCTTCAATAGCCCTTCGTGCCTCTACATACTTCTCCGTAGATGTCAATTCCTTCTTTAGATCTTGTAGCAGCTCCTTGTTCACAATAACATCTTTAAACACCACATAATCTGGATGCTTCACAAATGCTCGTACCGCTTCCTGGCTAATCTCATGCTTTCTTGCGATGTCTGCAATAGGAATTATATCCCCCTCAAGCTCTATCTTCGTTTCCTTCAACTGTTCCACCTGCATCGTTACCGCTTCTTGCTCGATCTCCGCTAAATAGCGGACGACATCACCAATCGGCACCTTTTTGCTGTACAGTATCACGGGTTGATCGAGACCCAGATCGAACTGCGCGGCATTGAAGCATGCTAAGTTTTTGTCGATGGCCACGAGCATCGTGAACGGTAAAGCTCGTAGTTTTGCTAATTTCCGTTTGATATAAGAATCAGTCCAGAACCCGACGATCTCAAAATAAGTTTCTATCTCCAGCTCTTTATGCTGGAATTTAAAATCCGGTATGAACACGCCTTTGCTCGTGAAGATTACATCAGGCTCGCGTATCAACTCCCAGCTTTTTGCTACAGGTAGCGATAAAAACTCGTTATAGAATTTTTTTTCAATGCTGCTGTCAAATTTCTCCGGTTCAATCTCCTGCATCGTTTGCTCGTCACCGGTCAGCAAATTCCTGTCACGACTGTCCATGACGAAATGATAAATCCTCGGTGTGTCTCGTCTAATAACAATCTCAGCATCTATTTGCCAACTCTCACTTCTTACAATAGAGGGCAGCAGTTTCGCCAGCGACGTGCCGTACTTCTCACTCAATTTCAGTAATGACGACGCTCCTTCAACCCTTATTCTATCTCGCCCCTCCTGGAGATACATCAAGCCAAAATACTTTATCGCCCTGAAAATCTCTGGCGCTTTGCCTTTAACTGCGATGGTCATACCCGTTGATTTAAACAGCAGCGTTTGAGCAAGCGAAAGGTTATACCACTTTAACAGTTCTTCTGGGGTTAAATGTTCAAATCCTTCTAATATGATCTCTGACTCCAGGTCTGCCCATAACGAGTGCTCTAAATCCTCTGCTGGGACGGTCAGGTCTTGCGCAACCGATTCGATAACTTCTGCTCTTTCTTTTCTGTTCGTAACCTTGCTCTCAGAGGCGATCCTGAAAACCGCTCTACGAGCCTGAACTGGGTCGATGGTGAATTGCGATGTAAACGTGCATCGTCGCTCCAAGAGCGTTCTCAAGCCACGCACACGTTTGAAATTCAAGCCCTGTTCGAGTTCCTCTAAGAGTACATCTATTTCGCTCTTCTTCTTGCCCGTTAAATTTTTGTAAACGTCTATAAGCTCTGCTGTCAGTTCGAGGTGTTCTGCGGTAAGCTGAGCGAAATCGGGATAGATCCTATCCTTTTTTATCCTTGTGATGAGCAGGTCACTTGGTAGCATGTTTACTTAATACCTTCAACAAAACTCTTCACGTGACTTTCCTGATTGTCTGATAATAGATTTCGTAGCAGAACAAAAACGGTAACTTCTTTATGCTGTGGTACCCACGTTGTCCATACACGACCATCGGCGTCTTTCTTTTTAAATGTTATGTGCTTTCTCGATCTCACTTGATGAAATCCATTAGCTTCAAGGATTTTTATGACATCACGCTGTAGTAGTGGGCGAAGTTTTTGTGTCACGATAAACACCCCTAATCTTAACGGGAACGGAGGTCATGGTTACTGAAGTTGACATAATTGTATCCCAGTCAGGTTTTTGTGTATCAGGATCTTCCATGTACTCTTCGATTAAATCCGCCATATTCTCCTTAACTTCTTCTTCGGTTCTTCCCTGCGTGGCTATGTCCAGCATAGGGCAACATGCCACGAACCATTTTCCTTCTTTACTGATGAGAACGGGAAATGATATTATATCCATAGCTTATAATTTACTATTATTTAGACACTTTTAAACTTTGTCCTAAACCTCGCTTCCATTTTTTTTATTTGCGGATGTCTTAGCTTCCGTGCCTTTACGCCTCCGTGCAATTCCGATCTCAGTCGTACCTTTTGATACAATTTCGTATAGAACAGCAAGTTTACCTTCTTTCTTCCGTAATATCCGTCCTAATCGCTGCTTATATTCCCTTTTGCTCCCACTTCCGCTTAAAATAACACCAACGGATGCTTCTGGCACATCAATGCCCTCTTCCAAAACCTTAGAGGTTACTATCGTTTTATACTTGCCCGTTCGAAAATTATCTAAGATTTCCGTTCGCTCATCTTTCTGCGTGGTATGCGTAATCGCAGGTATAAGGAACTCTTTGGAGATTGCGTAGACTAACGAATTGTGCTCGGTAAATATTATCATCCGTTCACCGAAATGCGTATCCAGAATTTCAGACAGAGTGTGTAACTTCGATTGTGAGTTTAACGCTATTCTTCTCGCTCTGTTTCGCGCCAGCAACGCCTCCCTCGCCTTTGGGTCACGACCACTCCGCATAACGAGCAATCTAAACTCTTTAGGCGATTTCAGGGTTATGTGCTTTTCTTTCAAGAAATCGGTGAATACCGCATGATGTTTTTCGTAGTCCTTTCGTTCGTCATCCGTTAAATCAGTAACGATTTTCCGCGTTGTATATTCCGCTAAATGCGTGCCTTTTAGTTTATCTATGCTTATTTCATATACCTTTCCCCCTACCAGTCGTTCGAGTTCTTTGTGGCGGCCATCTTCTCGTTCGTACGTTGCGGTCAATCCCAGCCGGTACGGAGCGATAAACATCTCGGCGATGTTCGCATATCCCGGAGATGGCAGATGGTGCACCTCATCAAACACCAGGAGGAGGAACCGGTTTCCAAGCTCTTCTGCCCGTAAATACGCGGTGTCGTACGTCGCTACGGTTATTGGCTTTAATACGTGCGCTTCTCCGCTGTACGTGCCAATCTCTATTCTTAGCTTCCCTTCAAGTTCTCGCTGCCACTGCTTTACCAGTTCCAGCGTTGGCACGACGATCAGCGTAGGTACATTCAACGCTGAAATTGCTTTTATTCCTATTACCGTCTTGCCCGCACCGGTCGGTAAAACCAAAACGCCATTCCGTGTTCGGAGCCAGGTATGCAAAGCATCTTTTTGATAATCGCGCAAGGTTACGGTGCAGGTTAAATGTGGCATCGGCAGTACATTCAGAACGGTATCTTCGTAATCGAGCTTGGAGAGTTTGAGATACTCTATCAAATCACGGTAGAAGATCGGCAAGCATCTATAACAGCCAGTCCTCGTGTCCCACACGGTATGTGGCAGCTTGAAATTGCTCTTTACAACAAGTGTTCCTTTCTCGAAGCGTAACGTTATCACGGTAATCTTATTTCAATTGAGGATTCAAGGGATAAAATTCTATCCCTACAATCGCGTACCAGTTCTTCTGCGTTTTCCTGTACAAATCTTTTTATACGTTCTAACTCTTGACAGGGCTCAAATATGTCCTCAGTTCTTTTTAGTATCTCCTCTGCAGTGAGTGCCGGCGCCATTCTTATATAATCCAAAACATAATGCAAATACCACGCCGTTACATATTCGCTCCCTTTTTGACGCACAAACATTAACTGGAGGTACTTAGGAATCTTCATTATCATGCTAAAATCGTGCGTCCTTACTAATTGCAAAATTATTTCTTCTCCTTCTCGCTCGCAGAACTCCATAAACTCCTGAGTTTTGTCAGAAAAGTCACTTAAATGATTGACAAAGTTCGTAATTTCTCTGGATAGCCCCATCTTCTCCGCCCATTTATCATGAACTTCAAATTTCGGCATAATAATCTCTGATAAACTTAACGCCCTCGCCAATAAATAATAAGGGGCTGATTTTTATTACAATAAGTAGTGAAAATGAAAGCAAACGATTTGTCTCAACCGATAAAAAAGTTTCAATCCGAAATCAAGTTCTTTGGGGTTAGGAGTGCTGATAAGGGGGATGTCCCTTACTCTTTCAATCGTTCAAAGACCTGTATTGCAGTAATTAGGCACAATCGAATTTTCTAGTGATAGAATGAGGATACACCCTTTCAGAAGCTTTTTTACTTCCAAAAGAGAGGTATCCTTGGTGTCAACTAAATGACTGCTTTAAACTGTACGTTATTAAACTTTTCGCAGAGAGAGGTACTCTCCTCGATCTTTGAGGGGTACACGAACGACTTCGATTATACTGCTGACGGGATCTTTCGCAGAACGATACCGCCCTCGTGTCCAAAATGCAGCACTATAATGACCCATAACGGCTACAACACCTACTGCAAGAAAGGGCTGGGCAGCGTAAAGATTGGGAGATATAT
>JAENXH010000005.1 GCA_016649585.1 Methanosarcinales archaeon | reverse complement strand
AATTAATTAGACATATGCAAGGATGTTTATCTTTTTGTATTGATTTATACAAATAATTTTCTATTGCCTCTTCAAATTTCCCTTCCGCAAGGCATTCTTCTCCGACAAGCAGCAGATCCTCGGCAGTCTTCCCCTCTTCTATCTCTATCCCTGCCAGCTCTTTTTCTTTGCTCATGACCATAATAAACTCTGTCACTTTATATACAACTTTTGATTTGATTGCGTTGCAGAGTGCGGATAAAAGTTCTAAGCATTCAACACAAAATAGTAGATCCAGATTTTTTTCACATTGGAAAGCTGTCAGACGTTTTCATCCCAGCTTACCCGCGTCTTCTCGCACCTGCATCCGGAATTGCTTATGTATTTTTATTACCTCATCTTTCTTTCTTGCGTCTGCGCGTTCAAGATTATGGAAATAAGGAACCGGTATCTTTTGGGTAGCTACAAACTCCTTTATATCCGCTGTAATAACGCTATCAGGAATATTCGCAGGATTTGCTTCAAACTCCTTTAGATTCGCTTCCCAGTCCGTCACCACGTCCATCACAGCTACTTTCCCGCCTCGTTCAAACGCTTCGCATACCAGACAAAGAAACCGAATATCAACAGATGCAAGCCCGACATTGGCATACGGAACAGCATACTCGTTACCATTGAAAACAACCGCGACACCATCGTGCGCTGCAACCTCGTTCAGCATCTTATAATCCGTAATGCTGTCGCCCACCGCGATTATATCGCGTAACGCAATCCCCTTTTCTTCAGCTATCGCTCGTATTGCATCGGCTTTCCGTTCACCGCCTATCACCCGTGTGGAAAAGACATCAAAGCCCAAAGCAGGCAGTTGCTGGAAAAAGAACTCATCCAGACGGTTCACTATCCGATCCGTATCGTCGCTATCAAGGTCTGAATGAAGCGCAAGTATGTCATCTTCCGCTTTTTTTACGCTATCTAAATATTTCTTTGGTAAAGCGTTCTTTTCGCGAAGCGTTTTTGATAAAACTTTTCTTAAAAGTTTTAAAGAAAGGTTTGTGCAGATGATATGGTCTTCAGGGACGCCCAGTTGATGACCGATGTTATAAGCATGCTGCTCGTAACTCGTTGATATGATGTAGATGTCCCAATCTTCAGCCTGTAACTGCTCAAACAGGTATTCCGCACCGTCTATTATCTTTGCACGCGCGGATACCCGCCTTATATCCTCTTCGGTTATGTCATGCGCCAGAAAGAACGGCACGATCAAGGCAAGCGTATCCCCTGGCTCGTAGCCTTTCCTCCCCTCAAGGGATATAATGTCGTCATACCGGCTGATCACCTCGAAAATAGCAGCACCTTCTTCTCCCATGAGTTTCATTACTTCGTAAGCATTGTCTTGTGGGGATAACGGTCCTTCGAGGTCGAAACATATTGTCTTTTCCTTCGTCTGCGCGGATACCATCTTAACCACTCTTCCTGTATTGCTAACGTTTGTATGGTTGTATAGCATAGTAAACTTTTAGGTTGTGAAATTCAAATACGAAACCATTAGTTATAGGGCGCCCTAATAAATATTATTGGGTATGTTAAGCAGAAAAGCGGAAGATTATCTCGAAGCGATTCTGAACATCGCAGAACGTAAAGGACACACGAGGACAAAGGATATCGCATCGGCTTTAAATATAAAACCTCCAAGCGTTGTGGAGATGTTAAAGAGGCTGGACGATATGGCTCTTGTTGAATATCGAAAATACGAGGGTGTGAGATTAACCCCGAAAGGGAGAGAGATAGCGAGTGTTGTTAAAGACCGACATGAGACGATAAGAGCGTTTCTGGAAATAATAAAGGTGCCGGAGAAGATAGCGGATAGAGATGCGTGCATAATCGAGCACGAATTGGAGCCTGAAACGATAGGGCAGCTGAAAAATTTCGTGCGGTTCGTGAAGTCCGCACCGGATTATCCGCAATGGCTTGAACACTTCGAAACGTTCTGTGAGACCGGGGTGCATCCCTGCGAAGCGGAGAAGCAAGAAGCAAAAGGTCCTCGGTTCTTTCGCTAAACCCGAACTTATTTAGGGGTTTTAAAGAAAAGAATCTCTAACTACTATCAAAACGATTCTCTCGTTCGTGCAGAGATACCGGGTTACCAGACGGGAGTGTGGATGCTGTGTTGTTGTTCGATGTGCTTCAAATGATAAGTGACAAGGAGAAACTATTGGAGTAACTAACTACAACAGGGTATTGAAATCAGGTAGAATTCTTTTTGCTACTGCCGAATATCTTAATCGGAACGAATTTATGAGTATTTTAGCAAAGGGAAATTTGTTCGCGTTGGTTGAGCTGAGCAAAGAGGTGAAGTATTTTATACAGGTTTAATAGGGCGTGAATTATGAATGATGATAAAAATGATTGATATTAAGAGCAAAAATATTTTCCTGCTAATTATGTTTCCGTGGATTATTAAGCGCCGGCAATGGCAATAAATTCCGGCAAAACGTCCTTGATTCCGTTGATAATGAACTGGATGGCGATGGCCATCACGATAAGCCCCATGACCTTTGTGACCACTTTACGACCGCCTTCCTTGAGTCGTTTGTCAATGGCATCTGACCTGGACATCATTATATAAGATATGCCAATGCAGATGGTAATTCCTATATAGACGCCCAGAATACACAATATACCAGTGGAGAAATCCTGAGAATCCCGTATCTTCTCAGCCTCAGCGATTAGCACCACCACGGTTACGATGGTGCCAGGGCCAGCGATAAATGGAATTGATAGCGGTATAAGTGCGATGTTATCGGTGGCATCACCCGCTTCTTCATGGCTCGTCTTGGGATTGAGCATAGTCACTGCGGTTGTGAAGAGTAGCACACCGCCGGCGATTCTGAACGCCCCAATCGAGAATCCGAAAAGTTGGAAAAGAAATAACCCCGTCATCGAGAAGAAAACCAGTATCCCCGCTGAGTATTTTAACGCCCTTTTAATGATTTCTTGCTTTTGTTTAGGCGTCATTGTTTCGGTAAGTGCAATGAATATCGCGGAGGTTGAAAGCGGATTTGATATTACAAGGATAGAGATAATCGCACCAGTGATGAACTCTACGGATAGAACGAAATCGACCATATTTTCCCCTCCCCTATTTTTTAGTTTGGAATTATTGATTGATTGTAATTTTTCCCTGTCTGCATACTATTTTGCACTTAATGACCTAAATTTCGGAGTATATAAACATTCCGTTTTTCACGCGACCATCAAAAAAGAAATGGTGAGGGTTTTCATTCATAGGGCGTTCCACGGCAATAAAGTGTGAAAAATACGACAAACGTTCTCTTTTAAAGATAGTTAACTCTGAGGCGGATGCCGAAAATCCTAACTTTATTCGACTTTTATCTCAAACCCTAACTTATTTAGGTTCCTTTAGCAAAACCGAATATTTTCAGGGAAGGATTTTTGTATTCCTAACTTTAAAGTAGAGATAGAGAAGAAAAAATGGTGGAGAAGCGGTTGAGAGATCTGGACGCAGGTGAAAAAGGAGAAGTAATTCGTGTTGGAGGCGGTGGTGCTTTACGAAGACGGATAATGGATATGGGTATCGTGAGGGGTGCAAAGATAGAGCTGGTGAGAAATGCTCCACTTGGCGACCCCGTGGAATTCCTTTTGAAAGGGTATAACCTGACGTTACGGAGGGAGGAGGCAGAGAATGTATGGTTAGAGGTGGAAGAGTGAGAAGCAGGAGTAGAATTTTCGGTGGTGGGTCAATTGACCATCTATGCAAGGACATAGAGCATGTTCATGACGATGTAGAGCATGTAATAAAAGCGCATCGTACCGAACTTGAAGGAAGCGCGGTTAAGCATCTGGAAGAAGTGGATGAGCGCTTACATGATTTGATGGAGCACGGCAAGGACTTGAAGGCGGTAATGCCTTTAACAGCTCTTTCCGTGGGTGATGAAGGAGAGATAGTGGAGATGAGAGGAGGAAGGGGGATGCTACAGCGTCTTTCGGATATGGGCTTCACACCATCAGCAAGAGTAAAAGTTCTGGCGTCCTGTCCACCGGGACCGATGCTTATTGGGGTGCGAGATGCACGAATTGCGCTTGGTAGAGGAGTCGCAATGAGGATAATGGTGCGTGAGAGGAGGTAAATAGAGATGATAACGGTAGCATTGATAGGAAATCCGAATGTGGGTAAGACGGAACTTTTCAACCGACTTACAGGATTGAAGCAGCATGTTGGTAACTGGCCCGGTGTGACGGTAGAGAAAAAGACGGGGAAATGCACGTATAAAGGAGAGGCGCTGGAGATCGTTGATTTGCCCGGGACTTACAGTCTTACCACTCATGCAATAGATGAATTGATAGCGCGAGACTATATCGTCAAGGAGAACCCTGATGTGGTGGTTGACATTGTGGACGGCACGAATTTGGAGCGGAATCTTTACCTCACACTTCTTCTGCTGGAGTTGGAGGCGAATGTCTTGGTGGCGTTGAACCAGTGGGACATAGTAAAAGAACGAGGAATTGACATAGAGGTAGATAAACTGTCTGAATTGCTTGGTGTGCCGATCGTTACAACAGTTGCACCCACGGGTGATGGTGTAGAGAAGTTGAAAGAGGTTGTGGTGAAGGCAGCGAAGGGTAAAGAAAAGAGGAGAAAGGTCGTGCTGGGATACGGTGATGACATTGAAGCGTTGATAAAGAAGGTGGAGAATGAAATCAGTAAGGATACGAGTTTGTCAAGCAAGTATCCACTGAGATGGCTTGCGATAAAGGTGTTAGAAAAGGATGATGAAGTGCTGAAAATGATAGAGGATAGTCCGTATAGAGACAAGATCATGGAGATGGTGAGATAAAATGAGTGCGGTTTTGGGTGAAGACCCGGAGGTGATTCTCGCAGAGAGGAGATACGGAGCGATAGCGAAAATATTAGAGACGGCAGTGACGAGGACGGATGAGAAGAAGTGGACTTTTACCGATATGCTTGACCATGTTTTCCTGCACAGGGCGCTTGGGATACCGATATTTTTGGCTTTGCTCTGGGCTGTTTTCCAATTTACCTTCGCTTTCTCTGAGCCGTTCATGATGATGATCAAACTGTTTTTTGGCTGGCTCGGAGGCTTAGCAGAGGCGGGGATAGCAAATCCGCATCTGGCATCCTTCGTAGCCAGAGGGCTATGCGACGGACTTGGTTCGGTTTTAGTGTTTGTGCCACCGATTTTTATGTTGTTCCTTGCGCTTGCTATATTAGAGGATAGCGGCTACCTTGCAAGGGCGGCGTTCGTGATGGACAGAATCATGTATAAATTGGGGCTGCATGGTCGCTCTTTTATACCGATGATGTGCGGGTTTGGCTGTAATATTCCTGCGATTATGGCGACTCGTAGTATAGAGAATGAGAAGGACAGGATGATCACGATATTAGTGAACCCACTAATAAGCTGTGGAGCGAGACTGCCGGTGTACGTGCTCATTTCAGGCGTTATCTTTGGCAGTAGCTATGCCGCAGGACTGCGGTATTCTCGGTGTATGTGCTTGGTATCGCGCTGGCTATATTAATGGCACTGATATTCAGAAGGACGTTATTCAGAGGAAAACCCGCGCCTTTCGTGCTTGAACTGCCTCGTTACCAGGTCCCGACGGTGAAGAGTACGCTTCTGCACATGTGGGAGCGGGGCAAATGGTTCTTGATAAGAGCGGGGACGATCATATTTGCCGTAGTGATAGTAATCTGGTTTCTTTCAGGGCATCCATGGGCAGCAACAGAGGGCGGAGAGATTATCGAGGCATCGTACGTAGCAGGACTTGGTCACTTCATCGAACCGATATTCGCACCATTTGGCTGGGACTGGATAGCGGGCGTTGCGATTATCTTCGGATTCCTCGCGAAGGAGGTAGTAGTAGCAACGTATGGTATGCTGCTTGGAACGGGAGAAGAAGCCGTGGGCGATGCGCTCGTCAGTATGGGTGTGTTCACACCTCTAACAGGATTTGCATTCATGGCGTTCGTTTTAATCTATATTCCCTGCGTTGCAACGATCGGGGCGATATGGAGAGAGACGAATTCAGTGAAGTGGCCGCTGTTTACCATGGCGTACCTAACAGCTCTGGCATTCATAGTTTCAGGGTTGATCATTGGAATAGGGCACTTGTTAGGGTTTGCATAAATGAATGAGGATGAGGAGGTAAAAAGACAAAATGACTGATTTTGACATTGGCAAAGGGAAGACGATAGGAATATACGCATTAGTTCTTGGCGTTGTTTATCTTGCCTTTGGAGTAATAGAAGTGTTTGGAGGAGCAGGAGATATAATACCCGGTGATTTGTTCGGTGGATTTGCACTGGCGGTTATAGCGGCAACGTATTTAAATGGCGTAAAAGGGCTTTTTAACGGTGAGCATCAAGGCTTGTCATTCCTCATCGGCGGATTGTTTCTCTCAGCGATTTTCGGTGTGCTGTATTTGCTGTTGATGGGCGCTGATGGGCTCATGTACATACTTGGAGAAGCGGACGAGTTCTCTGTACTCGCAGGTTTCAGACCTGCAATCGGGCTTTTCTTTTTGTCGCTGCCTTTAGCTTACCAGGCGTGGGCATTGACGAGGAAAGTGACCTGGTGAGCTGCGGCATTTGCGAAGAAAAAGGAGGGAGAAGATAGGAATTGTAAAAGAGGCGGTAAAGGTGGGGGTTGGGGTCCGCCAATTATTTCGCCAAAAGCCATTATCAGATTGAAATATCTTGTGAGTTCATGGACGCCACTTTTCGGCATAGCACCTGAAGTCTCCATGCCTGCAGGTCAGCGAACAGGTCAGCGAGCACCTTCCCGCTTCCGGAAGTCCTCGGCAATCTCGCCCATCTGAGCGAACCAGACACCATCGTGCTCCAGCATATGACAAATGAGCCGTTCTACCATCTGCAGCCGGTGATAACGCCCAATGATCTGCGGGTGCATCGTCAGGAGGTAACAGCCGTTGCCTCCCTCTTCGTAGGCACCATCGAAGTCTCCGCGCCAGATCTCTTCGACCTTGGACGGCGCGCTCAGGCCAGGGAGAACGATGGGATGAAAGAGGAACATGAAATGGCATGAATCGGTCAGTTCCACCGCTATAGGGATCTCAACAATGTTTGTGCGCACTCCCTTGTCTTCCACCCAATACGGACGGTCCGCCCCAAACTGGCTCGAATCGTACTCAAACCCGTACTCGGTCAGGAGGCTGTAAGTCGCTTTGGATAGCTCTCCAGACGGCGAGCGGTAGCCGCGTGGCCTTTTCCCTACAACTCGTTTTAGGGCTTCTATGCCTCGTTCGATCATCTCCCTTTCTTCCTCAGGAGTCAGAAGATTCGGTGGCTCGTGAAGATACCCGTGATGGCCAATCTCATGGCCTGCGTCGGCAATGGAGCGTACCACGTCCGGGTGGCGGTCCGCAGTGTAGCCAGGAATGAAGAATGTCGCCGGTAAATCGTACTTACTGAGCAGCTTGAGAATCCTTGGCACACCTTCGGTAGCGCCGTAGGTTCCGCGTGACACCGCAGCAGGGAAATCCATCTTTGCCGTACCTATCCAGTACGACTCCGCATCAAAATCAAACGTGAGGGCGACCGTCAATCGGCGATCATCCACGCTTCCGGCTTTTTCTACCATTGATAACCTCCTTCTTCAAATTAATTTACTTTGGGCATCGCTTCAGTCTCATCACTTTTGGCTGAAATGAACATCTGTTGGCCACCGATGTCTATCCTACTTGACGGCACGAGCGCTTGCAAAGTAGCGATGCCAGATTCCTCTTTGGTCTCATACATAGTCCTTTATCATATTTAAAGTCTTCTATCGCCGATTACCAACGCCGTTATGCAATCTGTGCCAGCGGAAGTTTTGTGTATGTAGCAGCGAAGAATAAATCCAATCCCCGATATGGATGGGCAACTAACGAAAAGATTATAGATACGCGCCACCTATATAAGTAAGTTAAAGGCTTAAGATAGGGGGTATGATAAAATGCCAAGCGTAACGATAGAAGGGCCAAAAATAGAAGAGGTAGAAATAAAAAGGGAGTTAGTCAAGGAGATTACGGACGCTCTTGAAAAAGCTTACAAGATCCCGAGAGAGGCGTATGTCGTAGTAATTAAGGAGAACTCGCCTGAGAACGTTGGTGTTGGCGGTAAGCTAATTATAGATCGGTATAAATAACCGATCGTCTTCTAAAACAGAGCGAACTTCTTTCATTCAAAAAACGTTCTCCGAAAAAAAATCTACGAAGCTATAGAGCGAAATTGATATGAAAGGCGCAATTTTAGCGAGCAAGAGAGCATATAAGAAGCCGATGAAGAAGCGTAGCGGCGGATGTGAAGTATAAAGAAGAATTGATTTAGCCGGTAACCGATTCCCGATCAATAGCTTTTTTAAATAGAGTAGCAAAATGTTTGAGTCTCTTCTCTTTGCAGTCTCTATATTTCTCTCCTAAATCTTGCCTTGCCCGCTCTACAAGCGCATCAAAAACCTCTGGATCACGTACATCCCTACCACTGTCCGCATAGGCAGCTAAAAGAGTTTTTAAATGTACTTCAGGATACTGTTTATTTCCTCTATAATATGCAGTATATTTAATTTCTAAGCAATTAGACGCAGGGAAGATGTCAATTACTTCCAGATCCTCATAACATAATCTTTGGAGTTGTTCACTTAATTTTTTTTGGTAGCTTTTCTTAAAATCTTTATCAGTTTTTATTTTTTCTATGACATCCTCTGGTAATTCCGAGAAATCATAATGAATTTTACATCTCATTTTCACGCCTTTATAAACTTCCTTTGATATTATCCCTTCCAATGTTTCATTGAGTGGCATATGTACTGTATCTTCCCCTTTTGCTCACCTTATTGTTATAGCGAATTTTGAGAGCCCCAAAATGTTGGATATGCACCTTAGTATATAAAGAAGAGGGTTTATGCAATCCGGCAACAAATATCTCCCGTATACTACCATAATTTTTATATCGCAACAAAAAGATTTCCAGAATTAGGTGATAGAGTCCGCGGATGTAAGCAAAGAGAAGAGATGGGATATAATGAGCGCCGAAATACAAACTTATTTAACTATTCAATAGCTATGTAATGGCTTGTAATGACTACGATAGAAGAGTATTTTAAGAAGGATAATTATGCTGAGTTGACGGGGATTAAACTGTTAGAGGTCTCCGAAGGTAGAGCACGAGCAATGCTTGAAATAAATGAAAACCACCTTAATAGTGCTGGTACGGTGCAGGGAGGCGCAATCTTCACCTTGGCTGATTTCGCGTTTGCCGCGGCATCAAATTCTCATGGTACCGCTGCAGTAGCAATTAATTCGAGTATTTCATTTTTCAAAGCGGTATCAGACGGTATCTTATACGCCGACGCGAAGGAAATATCGTTTCATCCCAAACTCGCAAGTTACATAATTGACGTAACAAACGAAGAGAACGAACTGATAGCAACATTTCAAGGGATGGTGTATCGCAAAAAAGATAAGATACGCTGAAAATCGAGTGAAATAAAGCCTTTAATATCGTTGATCGGAATTCAGGCGGAACTGGTGGTTATGCTCTGCCAGTTCTCACGTACGGCATAGACGATCGCACCAAATCCCAAACTAAGTGCTGCAATGTGTATGAACCATCCGGCATAGGGGATTCTGAATAGCAGGCTTAGAATGACGAAGCCGAATACAAAAATCAGTACATCATTGGTCTCAAATTTAAGCACGTCAACAATCTTCCTGCCGATGGCGAACGATACGAAAAGACTGGAGAGCATCAATGCGAGGATAAAGAGCATACCCATAATTAATGCAATAGGAAAACCTATAAGGGTCGCTGCAAGCACTGCTATCAAAATCGCCGATGCGAGTATAAGCAGAAATCCTACTACCGTGTTTTTCACAGGAGCGTTCCTTACCTCCTCTTCAACACTAAAGAATTGCGCGGGGAATACCGTGAGCAGGATGATCCCGAGTATGAGAAATCCAATGGTCATGAGAATACTAAATGTATTCATTAGTTGCTGTATCCCCTGTAGACCTCCGTTTTTCTTGAAATCTACACTGCCCGCACTTCCGGTATTGTAGAACTCCTCCGCTCTTACGGTTAAGTTGCCTGCAATCGTGCCTGCATTGGAAACAGTACCGCCTGAAATGGCTGCGTCTCGGCTAATAACCGTGGTAGGGCGGATGTTAACCGTTCCTCCTGCTATTACCGCATTCTTTGCATCACCGCTCAAATCTACATCGCCACCCACAGCCACAATTTTGCCTTTCACATCAGAATTGACAACTACTTTCCCACCCATAGCAAAAACGTCCCCGCTTACCGGTGCATTGATAATAATATTGCCACCTGCAATTACAACTCCTGAAACGGGAGCATTGATCGTTACCGTACCACCTGCTGCGAAGACGTCATCGTCTATTGGTGAATCAACGGATACTTGATCTCCAGAGAGCATCTGCAGTGCCTGAGCATTGGGTAAGAGCAAAACGAAGACAAGGGCAATGAGTACAAGTCGCTTCATACGCTACCACCTAACGTGAGTTCAAACGCCATATTTATCACCGTATTTATGCTTGTATCATGAATTTCAGAGTATAAAAGCATTCCTTTTATTACACTGTTCTGTTAACCACCGCATATTGCTCTTGCGTATAACTTTAAATTACCAAAAATGGAATTGACATTTGAGATAGTGATAATCGAATGCGACCATGAGTAGGAATAGAGCAAAAAGGAAGCATCAGCAAGAGCATGAAACTGCTTTGCAGAAGAAGAGGGCCTTAGATATAAAACTCAAAAACATCACAGATTCTGGGGACAGTGCGTTACAGGCGAAGATAGCAGAGATTTTAGCAGAGGAAGAACTTATAGATATACGCCCTGAAGGACTTGTAACTAAGGGAAAGGATGGAAAAATAAAAGTCCATTTTTTGGCGTTACAATAAATAAATACGTTAGACACAATAAAGATTTACGTAAGCGTGGAAACGTAAGTCCATGACGTGATGAAGATGAAGTATTAGGAATCATGACGGAAAAGAACGAGCGGAAAATATTGCAAGTTGCTCTTGACGTGCTCGAGTTGGAACGAGCGGTAGAGATAGGAAAGGAGTGTGTAGAGGGTGGTGCGGACTGGTTAGAAGCGGGAACGCCATTGATAAAGAGCGAGGGGATGCACGCAATACGGACACTGAGAGAGGTGTTCCCTGATGTAGTAGGCATTGTTGCTGATATGAAGATAATGGACACCGGTGCGATAGAAGTGGAGATGGCGGCGAAATCCGGTGCTTCGGTGGTCTCTATACTTGCCGCAGCAGATAACGCTACGATAGAAGATGCTATAAGATCCGCACGGAAATACGGTGTAGCGATTATGGCGGACATAATGAACGTGGATGACCCGGTGGAGAGAGCAAAGGAGCTGGACGAGCTGGGTGTGGATTACGTGTGCGTGCATGTAGGGATAGACCAGCAGATGAAAGGAATGGACACGTTAAGTCTTTTAGAGAAAGTATCTGCTGCGGTGACTACACCGTTAGCAGTTGCAGGCGGCATAGACGCTGAAATTGCCGCAGAAGCGGTGGATTTGGGTGCTGAGGTTGTCATTGTGGGCGGGAACATAATACGGACTGCGAAGGTGAAAGAATCAACGCGAAAAATCAGGGAAAGCATGGATTCAGGATTAAGAGGAAAGGTAGCGCGAAAAAGACTGAAGAAAACGTTGGATGAAGAGATTTTCGCGTTGTTTATGCAGGTCTCCACACCGAACATCTCGGATGCAATGCACCGAAAAGGTGTAATGCGAGGTATAAAGCCCTTATTTGAGAATATCAAGCTTGTGGGTAAGGCAGTAACCGTGCAGACGTTTGAGGGCGACTGGGCTAAGCCGGTAGAGGCAACGGATGTCGCAAAGGCAGGTGAGGTGATCGTTGTCTATGCAGGCTCGAAGGATGTCGCGCCCTGGGGTGAACTCGCATCATGGAGTTGTAAGCAGAAGGGTATTGCTGGCTTCGTTATTGATGGTGCAGTGCGCGATGTGGACGAAATAAGACGAATTCGATTCCCGGTTTTCGCCAAATGCATCGTGCCGAACGCCGGCGAGCCCAAGGGGTTTGGCGAGATAAACACCGAGATAACGTGCGGTGGCGAGGAAGTGAAACCCGGCGATTGGATAATCGGCGATGATAACGGTGTGGTGGTCGTGCCAAAGGAGCGTGCATACGAGATCGCACGTAGAGCAAAGGAAGTGTGGAAGAACGAGGAACGAGTGCGGGAAGAGATAAAACGTGGGAAAACGCTTTCGCAGGTGCTTGATTTGTACATGTGGGAGAAGAAATGACACTAAGATAGTAGGGATATGAGAACAATAAAACTTGATATTGATATGGATTCTAAACGAAAATTGCTCTGGTGCTTCTTCTGGTCAAATAGAGCGGCTATAAGGACAGAAGGTTGTGCACCATTTTTGATTGAGAAGATCGTTACGAGCAAAGCCACTTATGCCTCTGAACTCGGTAAAATCCTGAGAATATCAAATGATCTTTTAAAAAATATTGAAGAGGATATGGATGGTGGAACATCAGTTGAATTCAAAATAAATATGGGTGATGAGATCTTCGACATCTCTTTACAAAATAAAGTTTTTTCGGTAGCCACACATAGAAATAACGAGATAGAAGAGGAGATAATCGAAAGCTTAAACGGAGACATGAGAAGGGGAAAGCCCAAGATCTGTCCATCGTTCCCCCAACGAGCTGGTATTGACGTCAAAATATAAAAAGAGGAGATGAAAAATGGAATCACAAGAAGACGATGTTAACAGCTTGATAGCGGTATTGAAGCATGAAAAAGACTCGCATGTCCGAGCGAAAGCAGTTGAGGCTCTTGGGAAGATAGGGGATGCCAGAGTTGTAGAACCACTCATGCAAGCTTTGAAGGATGAACACTGGGATGTTCGACGGAAGGCAGTATGGGCACTCGGCAATATGGGAGAAATCGCTGTAGAACCACTCATGCAAGCTTTGAAGGATGAACACTGGGATGTTCGACGGAAGGCAGCATGGGCGCTCGGCAATATAGGAGATGTCCGAGGCGTAGAACCTCTGATTCACGCTTTAAGGGATGAATACGCGGATGTTCGAGAGGATGCCGCATGGGCGCTCGGCAATATAGGAGATGCCAGGAGCGTAGAACCTCTGATTCACGCTTTAAGGGATGAATACGCGGATGTTCGACGGCAGGCAGCAAGGTCTCTTGCAGCGCTAACGGTTTTAAACGAAGAGATCGTCAAAGCTATGATTCACGACTGCGAATCGAAATTAGAATTAGAAGAACACGAGCGTGAGGACTTCCAAAAAATCAAGAGACTATATGAGCAGGAGCACAAAAGGCTGCGGACGGAGAGATCAGGATAAAAAGATTGAAAATTCTTTTCCGCTAAATTTAGCTTAACGACAAAAACACTCCTAATTTATAAACAGTAAAAGTCATTAAGGTCTTATGAACGAAGTTATGCTGCAAACAATTAAATTTGCAAATGTTACTGTGGAGAATATGATGGCCTCGGGGTCAATAACTATCACAACTGTTATCTCTGTAGTTGCTATTGTTATTTCTTTTTTAACCCTCTGGTTCACCCATTTAAGGGGTATGAGAATATCCGTTCATCCCGAATATGAATTACCTGAATTATCTGCGAATAAATTCAAAAATGATATTTCAATCTCATTACCTGTAAAAGTAAATCTTTCAGTGCTCAATTCAGGAAATAGAGCTGGTATTGTGAAGGATTTTGATTTAAAGTTTATACCTGAATCGAATTTTGAAAGATTTTATAGGAATATTGGGGGAAAGTTTTTTTCGATAAAAGCCGCCGAAACAGATCAATCAGTTTCAACAATTTCAATCAAAGATCAGGATACTAAATTAGTAACCTTCGACGGTTTTATAAACTTAGATTGGAGGATACAGATAAGGGATCCTCTAAGGACTATTATCATTGAAAGTGACAATTTGAAGACCCTCTTGGAAGAAATGCTTAAATACAAAAAAGATTTGCTCGAAGAGTTCATTACGTTCCTCAAGGGTAATGAAAAATTAGGAGACCTCATAATCTCATATAGCTATACTACTGAGAGAATAAGACGTAAGCATATCGTTTTGCCTTCTCAGTTCATCGAATTCAAAAAGGAAACGCCAGAACCTTTAGAAGTAAAGCATTCATATAAAAAGGCGATAGAATTGTATGAAAAAAGCCTTGAAAATTATCAGTTAAGTTCGCATCCTGCAGAGATTATTAATAAAATCCTACGTCGCATAAATTCTCTGGAAAAAATATTTGATGAATGTCTTGAATTTTTGAAAAAACCTCGTGAAGAGGCGAATCTCCGCATTCCCCTCAACAACATCCTGTGGATGAATAAGATTTTAAATAAAGAAGACAACGAAATTGAACTCCTCACTAAATGTAGGAATTATAAGAAAACTATTGAAGATGACGTTAAACCTCTGTTGGATAAGTTATTAATTGACGATCGGAAAGTAGGAGAAGCATACGTAGCACCTACAGAAGAGATAAAACAAAGATCATTTGAAGAAATAAAGAGAGATAGAGTGAAATTAAGGGAAAAACTGGAAGATGTATCTCCTAAATTAGAAGAAATAAAAAAGGAAGTGGAAAAGGAGTTTAGTGAGATGTCGTCGGATTAAGCACTCTGAACTTTGCTTCTTCTCCTCATCCTTCACATCGTATTCCACATCAACGTAATCGCCCTCTGCCTTCTTCTCTTCTCTTTCTTTTTCTTTTTTGCCCTCTTCACCTTGCTTCGCAGCTTCCTGGTACACCACCGCAGAGACCTCGTGCAGCGCTTTCGTCAGCTCGTCCACATCCGCTTGATCTTTGCCACGTCCTTTCCTTTTACATCATCTAAGGTATAAGTGCGTGCCGTACTCATCTATTTTCTCATCTACCTACCTACCTACCGTTTCCTTAAGCAGAGTGCCAACAACACCGGAAGAGCCGGACGTACCTGAAGAGCCCTGTGCACCCGGTAAGAACGGTGCTAAGGCGGATGCTAAATTGTGCAAAGTCATGGATTGAATAATTACTTTCCCCGGCCCTCTTAAGGAGGTCAAAAAGAGGCCTTCGCCGCCAAAGAACATCGTCTTTATCCCCTTTACTCGCTCGATCTCATAGCCTACCGTTCCATCCCAGCCAACTACGCAGCCGGTATCTACCTTCATTGTTTGCCCTGCTTGCAGATCAAACTCTACAAAATCGCCGCAGGCATGAATAAAAACGGTGCCTTCTCCAGAAAGTCGTTCTAAAATAAACCCTTCTCCACCGAAGAAAGCGGACCCTAACCGTCGCTGGAATGCAACGCTTAGCTCTACGGTATCCTCAGCGCAGAGGAATGCATCCTTCTGAACGATAAATTCTCTGCCTGATGCAAGCTCTATCGGCTTGATTGTTCCCGGTGCGTTACCGCCAAATGCCACCATGCCCTCTTCCCCTGTCGGTGTGAATTCTGTTAGAAACATCGTTTCACCCGCGAATTTACGCCCGATAGCCTTCATCAAGCCACCTTTCATCTTCGCTTCCATATCCATATTTGAGCTCATGTACACCATGGAGCCTGCTTCGCCATACATCGTTTCTCCAGCGTTTAACTCCACCGTTACCAATTGCAGGTTATCACCTGTTATTTTATACTTCATTGTATTATACTCTCACCAATTGAGAATAATATAAGCGGAAATAAAAAGGTTGTTCCTCGCGATACTTTAAATTTGGGTGTGTTCTCTGTTTAGACCGGAACGTCTCCAAATAGGCATATTAACAGTACAAATCTCAAATTATGCTGGTTCACCGATAAATTTTTATATGATGAGCACATTGGAGTTTAGAGCAGAGATATTTAAAATAAAAGGAGGTGATAATAATGGCAGAAGAAAAACCGGCTGATTTGAAACAGTTGTTTGTTTACGAACATGATGCAGGGCGACTTGAACTTTTCATTCGAATCGTGTATTCGTTCGTTATACTACTGGTGTTGGCGGTGTACGGAATTATCGCAGAGATATGTATGCTTATTCAGTGGTTTGTGATATTGATACTCGGACGCAGAAGCGAGGGATTGAGCAACTTCATCAAAGGCTATCTGGAATATTTAGTGCACGTGATCAGCTATGTTTACTGGATTACCGACGATAGACCGGGAATATTCCCAGAGTCGGTTGAAATATACGAGAAAAAGTGACCGGGGGCGTTCATCAACAAATCGGTGTGTGAACCCTACGACAACCTTTTTCTTTTTTTATTTTTATTTTTATACCCTCACCATAACGGCAAATTTGATGTAGTTTTAAATAGTGGTAGATAGATTATACACCTAATAAGAAAATGAAAACAGCGTGGCTTAATATAAGGATGGGGCTCTGTGTAATACTCCTGTTTGCAGTGATCTATGCGTTATTAGTCGTTATAGCTACTTTTGTTGGAGCAGGTACGCCGATAATTTACGCTTTACTCGCCTTCGTGATGGTGGCTATCCAGTTCTTTATCGGTCCGAAGATAGTGGAGCGGACAATGCGTGTTCGCTATGTCTCGGAAGGTGAGCAGCCGGAATTACATCGGATGGTGAGCGAGTTAGCGATGAAGGCAGGGATTCCCAAGCCACGAGTAGGTATTTCCGAGATCCAAATACCAAATGCGTTCGCTTTTGGCACTTCCCAAAAGACAGCTCGGGTTTGCGTTACAAGAAGATTAATGGAGATGCTGAGCAAGGATGAGCTGGAAGCAGTTGTGGGACATGAACTCTCGCATATACAACACCGCGATATGGTAGTTATAACGGCGTTGAGTGTGATACCAATGATCTGTTACTTCATTTATATCAGTTTCTTCTGGTCCGGGATCTTTGGCGGTGGTGGTCGGAGTAAAGAAGGAGCCTTACCAATGATGGCTATCGCCCTCATCGCATTTGTTGTCTATTTCATAAGCAACCTTATCGTGCTTTATGCATCGCGTGTACGGGAATATTACGCGGATGCGGGAAGTGCAGAACTCACGAGGAAGCCTCATGCACTCGCATCTGCGCTCTACAAAATGATAAATGGCAGTGCACGTGTGAAGACAGATAAGGTAAAGAAGGAAATGGGCAGCATGCGAGCTTTCTTCGCTGCCGATCCGATAACAGCACGGAGAGATTTAAAGGATTTAAGCGCTGCAGATCTGAATAGAGATGGAAAGATAGACGCATACGAATTAAAAATGTTTGCAGAACAGGCAAAAGCGAGCCGTGCTGATAGATTGATGGAACTCTTTTCCACGCATCCTACTCCTGTCAGTCGGGTTAAAAAGCTGGGCGAGTATCTCTAAAGTCATTTTACAGGTTATCTAAAAATCGGGAGAGAATCAACCCGTCATCCAAATTATTCCTTCATACCCTCTATCGCCACCAATATTGTTTCCACTATACCGTTCCCACGCCATCGTGAAGAGTCCATTACCAAATCGTAAATGGACAGGTCGTCCAAATTTATCCCGTAATATTGATCATAGCGCTTATGTTCTGATTGCTCTCTATTTTTCATTGCCGCAAGTGCCTCTTCGTAAGCCATTCCTTCGCGACCTGCAACTCTCCTCGCTCTTATCTCTATCGGCGCTTTCAACCATATCTTCAAATCTGCATGAGGAACGAAGAATCCTGACAGCCTGCCTTCTACAATGACATTCTCCCGTTTCATCGCCTCTTCACCCTGCTTCTCATCTATCCCTCTATCGAAATCATCGTTATTCTCTGCTAATTTGTTGAATTCCCCTAACTGCAAGCTCTTTTCCTTCGCGATTGCTCGAAACATCTCACCTGCGGAAATTACATCCATTGATAACTCCTTTGACAACAATTCCGCAACCGTTGTTGTTCCACTGCCCGCAAGCCCGCTTATTGTTATTCGCATTTATCCTTTTATAACCGCTATAGCTCTGAAAGCGGCTACTTTTTTCGCTATCCCTGATACCTCGCAACTCCGAACGACCACCTCAGGATCTTTATACGCCGCGGATACTTCCTCTGCCAGCTCGCCATACTTATCAAACTGAACTCCCCGCTTCTTCCGCACGTCCAGCTTGGTTCGTTCTCGAGCTTTAACTAATATATGCCTCTTCGCTAACTCGGCTTTCACTTCGCTACCTCTATATTTCCTCATTGCCGCGGTCCTGCTCATCTCCCGACCGGCGCCATGTGCGCAGCTCCCAAAAGTCTCGTCCTTTGCTATCTCTGTACCTACGGCTAAGAAGCTGCGTGTGCCCATCGAGCCGGGAATCAAGACTGGCTGCCCAACGCTTCGATAAACCGGCGGTAATCGCTCATCACCTGCGGGGAACGCTCTCGTTGCTCCCTTACGGTGCACACACAATTTCCTCCTCTTTCCTTCTATCACGTGCTCTTCCGCTTTCGCTATGTTATGTGCAATATCATACACCAGCTTCATCTCCATATCTTCCGCTTTCCTTCCCAGCACGTCTTCAAAGACTTTCCGTACCCAATGCATTGCGAGTTGTCTGTTCGCAAACGCGTAATTCGCACACGAGCACATCGCTCCATAATAATCCATGCCCGTGCCGCTCTGTAAATAAGCGCATGCCAATTCACGCTCTAAGCCGAGTATCCGCGCTAATACGGGATCTTTGCTCATCTCGCGTTCGAATTTCCTTAAATAATATGTGCAAACGCCGTGTGAGAAGCCTCTGCCACCAGTATGAACTAAAACCGCTACTTGCCCCTTCTCTTCTATGCCAAATGCCTTTGCAAGCTGTTCATCAAAAATATCGTCCACTACCTGCACTTCTAAAAAGTGGTTTCCCGAACCGAGCGTGCCGAGCTGAGGTGCACCCCGCTGCTTTGACTTCTCGTCTATCTTATCAGTATTCGCCGCTTTTAATCTCCCGCCCTCCTCTGTTCTCTCTACATCTTCCTCCCAGCCATAGCCGTTCTCAATGCACCATTCTGAACCACCCCGCAGTACTTCGTCTAACTGGCTAAATGACAACCTCACCTTTCCAGATAGCCCCAGTCCTGATGGAATGTATTCAAATAAGCCATCTACTATCTCTGACAGGCGAGGTCTGACGTCCTCCTCTTTCAGATTGGTTCGAATTAGTCGTACGCCACAATTTATGTCGTAACCTACACCGCCGGGCGATATAACGCCTTCTTCGAAGTCCGTAGCCGCAACTCCGCCAATTGGGAAGCCATACCCCTGATGACCATCTGGCATAACCAGTGAGTATTTCTGTATACCAGGCAGCGAAGCGACATTTATCGTCTGTTGCAGCGTTAGGTCGCGCTTCATCTTATCTAACAGCGCTTCAGCTGCGTATATCCTCACTGGCGTCCTCATGTAGTCTTTATACGACTGCGGCACTTCCCATACATCTGCTCTTATCTTTTTAAACGGGATGTCCATCTTTATTTACAACACCTCTCCTTACTCCAGCTTACTTTTTGATATTATTCGAGTTCCAATATCCCTTTTTGCTTCTTTAATATAATTAATCAACCCGCCGCTTTCCAAGAGCTTCTGCATAAATTCTGGTAGCGGTTTGAATTGATATTCCTTATTTTTTGTGAGATTCGTTATTACGCCGTAGTCAAACCGTATTTCTATTTGATCTGTCTCTTCTATCCTGTCGAAAATGTCAACTTCGATCAGAGGCAACCCGATATTTATGGAATTCCTGAAGAAGATTCGTGCAAAACTCTTTGCAACCACGCAGCGGATACCTGCACCGAGTAATGCACGTGGTGCGTGCTCCCGTGAACTGCCACAGCCGAAATTATCACCTGCCACGATGACATCGTCCTCCTGTACTTCTTTTGAAAATTCCGGTCTTACTTTAACGAACGCATGAGCTGCAAGCTTCTTTGCGTCGCCAGTCGTTAGATATTCCGCAGGTATAATCTGATCGGTATCCACGTTGTCTCCAAACTTCCAGATTCTCATTTTTATCAAGCCTGCCGCCAAATCGTTCAGAATGTTAGTTAACCTTTCTGTTTATAAAAGCCTTTTCGGGTATTAAGCTATCACATAAAGAAGCCCGCTATTTTCAGTGCTGCTTTCATTACGCCAACCTTTATTTTGTTCCCCAGTCCTACACCCTCATATGTTATTGCCCCGGTGTTTAACGCATCCTGGAATGCTGAAACAGGGTCGCCGGAATTTATTATAGTGCGAACGGTGTTTTCGTCAGTATATGCCCTAATCGTTGGGTCTGAGATTTCGGCTTTTGTAAAACTAACAACCTTTGCGTCTTTGTCAGTCGTAATTGCAAGAATGAGCGCTGATCCATTGTTAAGAGAAATGTTAGCGTGTATCCTCTCCTCGCCGATAAAACTCTTTATAACCGGTATATTCTCAACGTTTTTATTGTAGACATCCACCAGTGGTTCTATTTCTTCGAATAGATCGGATCCCCCGTTTGTTCCCCAAACAGAGGGAACTATCCCTCCAACGGCCGCAATCACCAAAACAGCCGTAAAGAATACAGATGTGTATTTTATTTTTCCCATGGCTTTCACCTCCTCAGTTTACATCCTCTATTCTTTCTTACCCTATTTAAACCTTTTGAGGCACTTTTCCCATTTTAGGATTGTCTCCCACATGATTGAAGGATCTTCAGCTTGAAATACTCCAAATCGGGGGTAATGTCCCACAAACCATGACTTTTATAAACACACAATCTAATAACTTACTTTATGACCGGAGCAAATTCAAAAG
>JAENXH010000059.1 GCA_016649585.1 Methanosarcinales archaeon | reverse complement strand
CATGGGGCTGAAATTGGATATGCTCACTTTGTACAACATTTACCTTGGCCAAGGATGCGATCCGAATGTCAAACGAGTGAGGTTGATGGATAGATGGGTTACTTAACCGAACAACACGCATGGACGTTGTTTTTGTTGCAAACCTCTACCACTTATTGAGGCCTGGAGAAAGAGAAGAGCTTATAAAGAAGATCAAAGAAGTTCTACTATCAGGAGGATTGCTATTTTTTAATGCCCTTTCTACAAATGATCCTGAAGAGTACGGGAAAGGTATTCCGGTCCCACAAGAGCCTCATTCGTTTCAAAAAGAGAAGTATCTCCATTTCTGCACCCGTGAAGAGCTGGAAGGAAATTTTGGTTTCGTAATAATAAAGGAACTGTACGAACACAAGTATGATGAGCCTCATGTTACAGGAAAGACTCACCATCATATCTCATGGATCTTGATAGGAGAGCATGCGGGCACTTTCAGATAACCCCAGCTAGGAGGTTCCGTTTCACTATTTCGCTAGAATTAGCCTATCGGCGAGCTTCTTTTTCCGTCTTCCGTTTTATACCCACTCACGCATTCGTCGCGTAGCTTTTCAAAGGATCTCAGCGCCTCCCTCGGTCCCTCCGGGGCAACTAACTCGTTTCGGAGTGGAAGGTGGGGTGGTATTACCCCGATCTCGAACGGTTCGAAATCGAACATTTATATACTCGTCCTGACAATGTATTAGTATGACTGGCCTGTGGACGTTTGCATCTAAGGACGGCAAAGAGCGAGGATTGCTCGCCTTATTCATTCTGCACTCGCTCAATCAGCAGCCCAAGTCAGGCTACGAATTGCTGAAGGAGATTGAGGCAAAGACAGAAGGACTATGGGCGCCAAGCAAAGGAACGCTCTACCCGATCCTGAAACAGTTAGAGGAGGAGGAACTAATACAAGTCTGCAAGACGGGTAAGCGCTCAAAGAATATTTTTGAACTCACACCGAAGGGAGAAGAAGCACTACGAAATATAAGGGAGTGCAGGAAAGAATCACGGGAGAAACTGCTACAGTTTAGGAATTTGCTTATCGACATCTTTGGCGAGGAGAATGTAACATTGAGAGGCCTGCTTCTTGAAATACGGGACGTGATTGATGACTTGTCTCATGATAAGAAAACGCAAGCAGTCGAGATTCTCGAACAATGTCTTGCCGATTTAAAGAGGATTGAATAAGATGTTCGCAATAGAAGTTGAAAATCTGACTAAGAATTTTAACGGCTTTGTTGCCGTAGACAACGTTTCGTTCAGCATAGAGAGCGGCGAGATTTTTGGACTGCTTGGGCCTAACGGAGCGGGTAAAACGACAACCATTTCCATGCTTGCGACTTTATTGCGGCCAACGTCCGGTTCTGCGCTTGTTAATGGCTTTGAGCTCACGAAGAGGGATGATGATATAAGGAAATCGATTGGTATCGTCTTTCAGGATCAGAGCCTGGATGAGGAGCTAACTGCGTATGAGAATATGGACTTTCACGGGCGACTATATCGTATTTCGAAAACGGTACGGCAGCAAAAGATTGTGGAACTGTTGAAGCTTGTTGAACTGGAAGAGAAAAAGAATGATATTGTAAAAACATTTTCCGGCGGAATGAGGCGGCGTTTGGAAATCGCCCGGGGGTTACTGCACGAGCCGAAGGTGCTGTTTCTGGATGAGCCGACGCTTGGTCTGGACCCCCAGACAAGAAACCATATCTGGGAGTATATCGAGAACTTGAATAAGGAGAAGGGCATAACGATAATCCTCACCACCCATTATATGGACGAAGCAGACCGGCTCTGTGACAGAGTAGCGATAATGGATAAGGGAAAGTTAATCGCATCGGAGACGCCGGAGAAGCTGAAAGAAGAGATCGGCGGGGACGTGATCACGATAACATCATCGGAAAGAGAGGAGCTGTATGCGAAGCTCAAAACGCTATCCTGGGTTAAGCACGTAGAGCCGCATGACGGCTTTGTTACCATCAATCTGGAAAATGCAGAGAGACACGTTGCAGAGATCGCTAATCTTTCTGCCACGAACGGCATTGAGATTGATTCTATTTCTATTCGAAAACCGACACTTGAAGATGTCTTCTTACACTTTACCGGGCGGACGATACGGGAAGGGGAAGCCAGCAGCAAAGACCACATGCGTATGATACATCGAATGGGGAGGCGATAAGATAAGAGGAGGGGAGAGAAGATACCAAAAATGGACATTGTATACACGATCTGGTTACGGAACATGAAGCGGTACCTGCGCTCGAAGAGCAGGATCGTTGGCAGTCTGGGCATGCCGCTCTTCTTTCTGCTCGTACTTGGCTTCGGGCTCAATTCAGTGGTGCGGATTCCGGGTGCGGGGCAGGGCTATATGGGCTTTATTGTCCCCGGTATCGTTTCCATGAGTGTGCTGTTCACGTCCGTCTTTTCCGGTATCCAGATCATCTGGGACAAGCAGTTTGGATTCCTGAAAGAGACGTTAGTGGCGCCCGTCTCGCGATTGGAGATTATGTTTGGTCAGACACTGGGCGGCGCGACAACCGCGTTTATCCAGGGATTTATCATACTCGCGCTGTCCCTCTTCATGGGCCTGAACGTAACCAGTGTCCCAGGGTTCTTGGTTGCCTCGGTATTTATGGTGCTCATCGGGCTTTCGTTCACCGCGTTTGGCATTGCGATCGCGTCGAAGATGGAGGACATGCACGGCTTCCAGCTCATCATGAATTTCGTCATCTTTCCGATATTCGGGCTGTCCGGAGCACTCTTCCCGATCGATAGCTTGCCCTCATGGTTGCGGTCACTGACGCTGCTAGACCCGTTGACCTACGGCGTGGAAGGGATACGGTACGGGTTATCGGGAACGTCACAGGTGAATCCGTTCTTTGGCTTTGTCGTGCTGGCAGGGTTTACCGTCTTTATGGTGGTCGTAGGGGCTACCTTATTCAGAAGGATTGATGTCTAACAAACATGTATTTTAAGAAAAAGGAAGGGGTAGTGAAATTTATGGGATTCGTGAAGTGGGCGAATGAAAAGGCAAAAAATATGGATATCTGGGATATAGGCCTGACGAAATTTACCGTGCTCTTCGCAACGCTGCTGATCGTTAAGTTCTGGCCTGCGATCGTATCGCTGGACTGGTACTGGTATCTTGCGGCAGCGATTGTAGTGGCAATCAGACCGATGTACCGGTTCTTCGGCGCGTAATTAAGGCCTGCTTGAGCAAAGTTAAAATTAACCAGGAACTTTATGATTACTTAAGTTATGGCGGTAACGAAACGAGCGAATATAAAACCGGGAATACGGGTAGCAATTGTACTGAAGAAGGATCAACGCTCCGGAAAGTTAACAGAAGGGATCGTTAAAGACATTCTCACGAATTCTACAACACATCCACATGGCATAAAAGTCCGCCTTACATCTGGCGAAGTCGGTAGGGTGAAAGAAATTCTAAACTTGTAGGTTAGTTATACTACATACACTCATAATGAATCGAATAGTCATAGTACAGAGTGATCCACTGCAGAAAAATCATAAGGCATCTTCTGTCGGTAATTAAATCTATATAAGTAACGCAAAGCCAACTTTACGAAAAATGGTTAAGTGTAAGCTGGTGGTCAGACGTTTAACTTTTGTTATAAAACAGTTGACTGTGCGTTTTTTTGTTTGATATTTTGGAAACATCATCTTTCGGAGAAGAAAGTTTAAAACCATTCTTTAATTGCTTTAGCGTACGTTGTATCCTGAATTTGACACCAGCAACTTTTTCTAAAACGATTTGAGCCGAAATAGATAAGTGCAAAGCCATCAAATATCTAATAGAGACTTAAATGGTGGTGATAGCTATGAATGGGACGTATGAATGCATAAACACCCTGCATGCGGGTGGAACAGAACTGGTGAAGAAAATGGACGCCCATATCGCGCTTTCTCGCATTATCAACACTCTCAAAATCAAGAAGAAGGGATTACCGCTGGATAAAATCGCGTTGTCGCTGGTTTCTGCGAGAATAGACAAGCCAGACAGTGTATTGCAGAGTGTTAAGCATATACGCGATGCATCATCTGCAACGTTGGAATTCGACATCAAACCAGAGGAAATCCATGAGAGAACCTACTACCGAGGCCTTGAACTACTCGGCGAAAACGCTGAAAGGATATACCCCTCGCTGATGGACGAAGTCAATAAAAAGTTCGGGTTGGACCTGAACTATGTATTCATTGATTGGACCTCGTCGTTTTTCAACGGAGACAGCTGCAAGCTTGCAAAACCCGGGTATAGCAGGGATCATAGACCGGATAAAAGGCAGGTGAAGTTAGGTCTCGCAATGACTGCTGGAAAGTGCATACCCTTCCACTTCTCCGTTGAAGAGGGCAATCTCGTTGATACTAAGCAGTTCAGAAAAGACTATTTGGCAATCGAATCGAGACTGCCAAAGACTGCGCTGATGATCTTCGATAAAGGTGCGAACTCGAAAGAAAACGGTGAACTGATTCGAAACAGCGGGCGGGACTATCTGACGGCTATTAAGAATACAACGGAACTTCTTGAGAGGCTGAAGCAGGTTGATAAGAGCTTGATGGTGGAGTTGTTCCGCTATAAAACAGGCGAGAGAGTATTCGCATGGTGGAAGAAGCGTGACGATGTGTACGACTTCTTCTACTTTGACGAACGGAAAGCGAAGAGAGAGGCAAAGAAGAGAGGAGAGGTGATAAAAAAGATTCTTTTGGAGAAAGAAGCGTTGGCAAAGAAGATACTGGGAAAGGGTGCGAAGGGCTTGAGACGATTGACAAAACGGAAGAAGGTTACGAAAGAGCTGAACAATGTTATTGTGACGACAGAAGTAACAATCCAGAACCGTTTGATCAAGAAAACCGATGAAGAGCTCTGGGCTGAACTGGAAAAAGACAAGGATCTGGACGGTTTCTTTGCTTTGGAATCGAGCAGGAGACTGAAGCCAAAGAGCGCTTTACGTCTCTACCGAAGGAAGGATAAAATCGAGAAATTGATCTGCGATCTGAAGAACGTCCACAGGATAAGACCATTCAGAGTCTGGACTGATAATGCGGTGAAGGGTGCTGCTCTAATCTGCATGATCGCCACCTTATTCGTTGGTCTGTGTCAGCAGGCGATGGGGGTTGTTGGTAAAACCAAAAAGACACTACTGGATCGCCTGAGGCGTTTGACACTTGTTATCACGTGTGATGCTTTTGGCATGTTTATCTCCAAGAAATTTGCTAACGTCACTAAATTCCTGGAAAAATTCATTAATCTCTCGTTTGGGTAGTGAAAAACCCAAGTTTTTCGCATTTATTTTTGATACCACGATTAGCCGCGAGGCTCCTCATTTTTAGAGAAAACATGCAGTGAAGCTCCAGATTTTTAGAGAAAAAGACGTCTCCAATTAGTTATGAATCCGAATCTGGCACAACGCCAGATTTTTCGAAATGAAAAAGGTGGATTTTTGTTAATATGTGCGCTCAAATTGAATTAACTGTCAAATTCAGGTTGTATATCTCAAAATGGTATTTCTTTGCCAGGTCCCTTAAATCTATACCGTATTTTTTAAAAAAAGGAACGTCACTAGGATCAGTGACGCCCCACTTGTTTTTCCAAGCTTTTTCGAAATAAAACTCGGGATTGTTTATAATTAATATATCGATTATTATGCCATTATACCAAAGACTCTGATTCATTGACAAATAATTCTCTATTAGATCATGGGGTACAATTTCATCTAACTGATCAAGTGAGGTTATACCATAATACTCTTCAAGTTCCTCAATTATTTCGTCATCGACAAAATCAGAGGCTTCCAAAATACCTGATTCGATTAAAGAGGCAAATTTATTATGTATATACTCTCTTAATGATGTGCTATTTATTGGTATAGCTAAGTCACCAATACTAGTCTTTTCCGCAACAGTTTCCGAGTACGCATCTATTGATTTGGCAATATCATCAAACTCTCTATCAGCTAGCTCAAGTAAGCCGGAAAGGATTTTGAATCTTCTCTGTATTTCTTTGGGGAGGACCCCACTGAATTTATAATTTCTGTCATGTTCTATTTCTGCCCAGGCATGTTGCAAAATAGTTCTAATTTGAATCTCAAAATACATGCCCTTTAATCTTTTGAATTCGGGAATCTTACATCTATCATCCAAAAATTTTGCTACCGTTTGGATGGACCTATATCCGACTCTATCAGTACCCAATTCCTCTGATTTATCAATAGTTTGTTCAGGATCGATATCAAATAGATTATTGATTATGGCTAATGCTTTTTGTGCTTCGGAATCAATATATGTAATAACTCGGACTCCTGCATAATCTTTGTTTTCATTGATTGGATCTTCATACTTTTTCGCCAAAACTTTTTTCTTGAAACTATCCACCGTTTTAGTTCTGTTGGTGACATCTAGATAGGTAATTCTTGTGATATCTAAATTTTCTCTAAGTATTTCTTTTACCTTTTTTGCCAATATTTCGTATTTCGGTCTATTTTCCTTATACCATTCGACCGCTTCATCGATTTTTTGGGTAGTCATTCTAGATTGAGCCAAACTTCTTCTCTTTGAAAGTCATGCAGTTCAATCCAATCTCTCATCTTAAAAGCCTTATCAATAGCCCTTGATCTCCCTTCCACTTTCATTTGACCGGACCTCCCTTTTTATATACGGTACGCTTTCACTAAATCCCGTATATGTTTGAGAGTGACCGAAACGCATATAAAGCTTTCTCTTGTTACGGCTTCGCACCTTTATTCACGTTTGCACTTTCATTCATGATTCTGCACCTTGATTCGCTCAAAATTAGTATTTTAGGTGCAAAGCTGCGTTATGCACTCCGCTTGAGGTGCTCCCTCCGATTTTGAGAATGATGGAGTGGGGCAATTTATCCTTAAATCCACGCGGATTTCACCTTTTAACGTTCTTCTGCGGTTGGATAGTTCACTATTACCGTTGTATTGGTGTCGTGGGACGTTGAAATTTGAGAGCTTCTTTCATTCATAGTCGCTAAAGGTTTTTAAGCATCGCATGCGGCTTTCAAGTAAAAACTTTCTCAAATTTTAATTTCCCGAACTTACTTCGTTTGTTCAAACAGTATAGGATCATCCACTAAATTCCGAATTCTTACTTCCTTCGTGAAATCACGTGTCAAAATGATGTATGTAAGTGTCTTCTTGCGAACATCGCATATTATGTAGAGAAGTAAGAGCTACCACATATATATAAGTAAATATCCCACTCAATTAACCTAAACCCGAAAGTGTAATTACAAAAATAAAAAATGAAAAAAGAGGATGAAAACTAAGATAAGAGAGATCTCTTAGTCTTAGATTTGATAACTTCCCATACCCCTTTTTACCT
>JAENXH010000058.1 GCA_016649585.1 Methanosarcinales archaeon | reverse complement strand
TCGCATCATTCGTAGCATAGACGATTGACTGAGAGGTTGCCCGTGCGTTCCTTCCCACGCAATAAGTGGTTGGGAACATCTGAAGCGATTTCACTGGCGTCACTAAGATGTAATTGCTGATATAGACGCCATCGTCCTCGATCACCACTGCACTTCTCGGTCTGACCTCAACACCACCGCCCCAGTTGTGTACCATAGTAAAGGTGATCTTCGCACCCTTCTTTACGTAGAACTCCGAGACGCCAAGATGGAGTGCCGAATTGACCGTGTGCGAGACGGAACAGCCGGTGATAAGATGGAGTTCCGAGTTCTCTTCCGCAATGACGATATTGTGTACATTCTGCCTGATTTTATCTGACGTGATGAATAGACAGGACTGCACCGGCATTGTTACCTTTGATCCCGCTTCAGACCTGATAAAATACCCATGTGTCTGGTCTAACTCGACTTCCGCGGTGTATTTATCCATATCCACTGGAATCGCCTTCCACAGATACTCTTTTAGCCAATCATACTTTTTTATCGCATCCGTCGTGCCCATAAGCTCCAAACCAGGGTATTTAGCTCTTGAAAAGATCACAGAACGATCTCGCTGTAAAAAAGAGCCGGATCTATCCTTTTCTGATGGCTCAATACCGGCGTCGAGCAGATCTTGTCCATAATCTTCGGATATATCGTCCAGTGAGGCGAGGACATCGTGTTCGTTCGTCTCAGTAGTATAATATTCAATGTCCACGTCTTCGCCTAACAATGCTTTTTTAGCCTTCGCACGCTGCGCACGCTCAATTATCTCCTTGTTCATTCAGCACTCCCTTCACCCCACACGATGCGATACATTTCTCAAACCCTTCTTTCATTATGTGCCTCGCCACTTCTTCAGGTATCCCTGAGCAAGCTATCCGTCCGTTAAGCATCACATGTGCACGATCAGGGTTTATGTAATTCATTATAAACCCGCTATGCGTAATTATAAGCCCTGACCGCTCTCTTTTACTTAGTATCTCATCTCTACCCATAAGCTCATTCATTAGATCGCCTATGAGTTCTATATTTTCGACATCCACACCGGAATCGGGCTCGTCGAACATGATGAAGCCCGGAGCTTGCGCAAGGAGTTGCAGTATCTCCGACTTTTTGACTTCCCCACCGGAAAAGCCGAGGTTGACATCCCGGTTCAAGAAATCAACGGATATATTAAGCCGTTTTGCAAGCTCTATCACGCTCTCGTCTATTTTCTCCTCCTTTCTTCCCAACGCGATATTAACCATGTCGCCGAGCTTTACACCCCTTATCTCAGGTGGGTGCTGGAAGGACATGCCCATTCCAAGCTTCACACGTTCGTTGGTTGGAAAATTGGTTATATCCACACCGTTAAACCTTATATTCCCTTTTTTTACCTTATAAGCCGGTATACCAAGTATCGTCATCAGAAGCGTAGTCTTACCACAGCCATTAGGTCCAAATAATACGTGGACCTCGCCACGTTCAATACAGAGGTTAAAATCCCTTATGATTTCCTTCCCCTCCACTTCTACCGACAAATCCTTTATTTCCAGCATCGTACCTCCAACAGGTGCTGTCAGCGCCTTCACTTTTTTCACCTTTTAAAAGAAAAAAAGATTTAAAGTTTCTTTTTGCACAGATACCAATCTACGCACTCATAGCCTTCCTTCGTTCTCTCTTCTGCCATCTCCTGCGTGCTTGGTGGCGGAACAACAACTTCATCTCCTGGTCGCCAGTTGGCAGGTGTTGCAACCTTATGCTCGTCGGAAGTCTGAAATGCATCAATCATCCTCAGTATCTCGTCCATGTTTCTCCCGTTCGTTAGCGGATAGTAAAGCATCGCCCTCAAAATTCCGTCCGGATCGATTATAAAAACGCACCGTACCGTTGCTGTTTTGCTCTGCCTGGGATGAAGCATCCCATACTTCGTAGCTACTTCCTTCGACAAATCGGCTATGACTGGAAATGGAATCTTCACTCCCACTTTCTCCTCGATGTTTCTTACCCACGCGATATGCGACGAGACACTATCGACGCTTAAGCCCAAAAGCTCCGTATTCCGCTTCTTCAGTTCATCGTAGATCTCGGCAAAAGCAATGAACTCTGTTGTACAGACCGGTGTAAAATCGGCTGGATGCGAGAAAAGAACCAACCAGCTCCCTCTGAAATCCGCCAACCGCAGTTTACCAAAGGTGGTGTCCGCTTCAAAATCCGGTGCAGGATCTCCGAGCAGCGGCAGGGTTACACCATCCACATTTTTTTCCTCAAGTTCTTTCTCCATTTTTATCGCCCCCTTTAAATTATTACTACCATGTAACATTTACAAGTCAATAACATAATAAATTTTCGTTCCCGTTCACGCCACAAGAAATCAAAGCGTAATCGTGTGAACACACCCTGTTCCCTCTATGATGATGGCACGCACCTGAGCGATTTCCGCAGATGTGTGGGTCGTGAAGAGATATGTCCTGTGAGTGTTTTTGCGTTTAGTGTGGGTTTTTGTCTGTGAGAGACTTCTATCTGCTGGTGATTCTACTTCCCGGTGATATTGGGGTTCTTCTAAGATGCTAAACAGATAAAATAAGTGTATGAAATGGACCTGATTGTGCTATATAGCGGCGATTTCGGAGAACGAGTTATTGGTAACCTCATAAACTACTCCACATTCTGCACATCCTGCGCAGAGGCGTGCACATATTGTAAAGAGGGTAAATACGGATTTGCAGACCGTATAAAAGGATTTTTAAAGCTTCCTGCTCCTTCTCTTCTTCCTGCACTTATCGAGGATTCTGCGGGGGAGTATTTACCGAAAGAGATTCCAGATGCGGACATAGCGATTGTATCAGAGATTCACACTGACCTTCTGCTTGAACTCCCGCGTGTTTTGAAGGATTCCGGGTCGAGAATTAAGGCGATAATTGTCCCACAGGAGAGCCCAGCACCGATCGCGAGACTGCAGATTGAGGCGGTATGTGCAAGGGAGGGGATCGAGATTGCTTTTCCCAAGCCGTTTTGTGATTTACAGCCGCGGAATGACCTGCCCTTGATCAAAAGGATTGTAGAGGAGTTCAAGATAGGAAGACCTGAAGTAAAGGTGGAAGTGGATAGAAGAGGGCGTATTGCTAATGTGGATGTTTTGAGGAGTGCTCCTTGCGGGAGCACATGGTTCGTGGCAAAGCAGTTAGCAGGGGTAGAAGTAAAGAACACACAAGAACTTTACGACCGAATCAGCGAAGCTCATCATTCCTATCCTTGTACTGCAAGTATGGAAAGAGATAGAGAACTTGGAGATACGATTTTGCACAAGGCGGGGTATATGATCAGAGCGGCAGTGGAAGAAGCGTTAATTTGATTCTTAGGGTTTTTTCTAAACCCTTAATTTAAATCGGAGTTTTGTCCGAAACCAAAATAAATATAAATAGCCACACACGGATATTTAAAAAGAGGTGAAGATTATGAGTGGCACAGCACTTATCAAAAACGTTACCTTCTCAGAACCCCAGGTCATCGCAGAACTGGTGGATTATGATGAGGGACGGGTCGTCAGCCGGACGTTGGCGCAGAACAAATGCGTAAGTATAACTCTGTTTGCCTTTGATGTGGGCGAAGGCTTGAGCACCCATTCTGCGCCCGGAGACGCAATGGTGCAGGTTCTGGATGGAGAGGCGGCAATCAACATTGGAGGTAAGGAGTTAATTGTTAAGGCCGGGGAGGTGGTGGTGATGCCAGCAGATGTTGCTCATTCGCTCGATGCCCGCAAGCCTTTTAAGATGTTGCTTACCGTGGTAAAAAAACCAGGACTTTGACTTTAAATGAGCGAGGGCATGGCGTTGTCAATGGACAAACTAAGGGACTTTCTGGAAAATGAGGGTATTCACACCTCATATCATCGTTTGAAGATTCTGGAATATCTTAGGAATCACAGGACTCACCCAACCGTTGAGAGGATGCATAAAGAACTTTCAAGGGAAATACCAACACTGTCAAAAACAACAGTTTATAATACGCTGAAACTTTTTGTACGGAAGGGATTGCATCAGAGTTGACAATAGAAGAGAAAGAAGTTCGATACGATGCGGATACAAAACCACACGCACACTTCAAATGCATTGAGTGCGGGAGCGTGTATGACATAGCTCTGGAATCTCCACTCTTTGAGCATGAGATGATAGAAGGACATAAAATTGCTGAGTGCCACATTTACCTCAAAGGCGTTTGTAATGACTGTTTAAAACGGCAAAAAAATAAGATGTCGTAATAGAAACAGGATAGCAGGAGAACAATGTTCAGATATCAAAGCGAGGGGTTAGCAAGCAGATAGTGGCAAAATTGAAAGATTTGAATCTCACGTTACGATTGATGCATGTGTGCGGCACACATCAAGATACATTGGTAAGGTTCGGGTTGATTTCGATGTTACAAGAAGCTGGGATCGAGGTGCGACCTGGCCCTGGGTGTCCGGTTTGTGTGACGACGGCAAGAGAGATAGAAGAAGCGATTGCGTTAGCACGACGCGGAAAAGTGGTTGCGACGTTTGGTGATATGTTCAGAGTACCGGGAGAGAAACAGTCGTTAGCAGACGTGAAGGCTGAGGGTCATGACGTACGGATGGTGTACAGCATAACGGACTGCATTGCTATAGCGGAAAAAACGGATAAGGACGTCGTCTTCTTTTCCATCGGGTTTGAAACAACAGCTCCAACGCCTGCATCGGTCATTTTACATAATCCACCGGAGAATTTTTCCATCCTCTCTACGCACCGGCTCATCCCGCCAGCGATGGAAGCGTTGATAAACATGGGTGAACTGAGGATAGACGGGTTCATAGATCCCGGTCATGTATCCGCAATCATAGGAGCAGATTCGTACGAATTTCTATCGAGCAAGTATAATATTCCACAGGTTATTGCGGGTTTCGAACCGCTGGACGTGCTCATTGCCGTTTACATGCTTGCAATGCAGATACGCAATGGTGAGGCAAAAGTGGAGAACGAATATGCACGCGTGGTGAAGCCCGAGGGGAATGAAAAAGCAAAGCGAATAATGAACGCGGTTTTTGAACCTTGCGACATAAGCTGGAGAGGGTTTCCGGTTATACCGGGCAGTGGCCTTACGTTGAAAGACGAATTCGCGGGTTATGATGCGCGTAAACGCTACGAAGACGAGTTAAGTGCGTTAAGCAGCGATTATAAAGAGCCTGAGGGCTGTAGATGTGGCGAAATCCTGAGAGGGCTGGTGAATCCAGACGAATGCCCGTTATTTGGCACAATGTGCACGCCACAGCATCCTGTTGGACCCTGTATGGTCTCAAGGGAAGGTAGCTGTAATATACTGCTTAGATACGGTGAGAAGATGTAGTATGGTAGAGCTTTATCTCGTTAACTAACGCTAAAGAGTTGGAGTTTAAAGAGATTTTACCATTATTTTCTCTCCAACATCGTCTTGATCTTCTTTAACCTCGTGAAATTCTCGCGTTCCATCTCTTCTAATCGCATCTGTATGTATTTCCTCGTCGCTTTTAATCGTGGAATCAGGACATATTCAAGTGCGTTGACACGCCGTTTTGTCTTCTCCACCTCGCCTGCGAGATTTCTCACTGCTTCCTCCAGCTCCGCGAGCTTTATTAGCTTTTCCAATGCTTCTTCAAAGCTTCTCGCACATTTGTCCACTGCGGCTGACGAATCCATAAAGCCATAGCCCCGGTCCGTAACGTTCCGCGTTAATTCTTTCTGCAATTCCAAGATGGGCACACTCACACCCATGATGCTTCTCGACGAGAAATCCAGTGAGATCTCCTGCGGTGTCATCAGCGATAATTGCCGCACTTCCTCAACGCCCAACCCCGCCTGAGCAATGATCAAATAATCAAAAGCCTCCTTTAACTTATCCTCTGCGTCCTTCCGTGCACCCCTTACTTCGCCCACCACGTCTAAGAATTCAGCAATCAGTGCATCTCTCTTTTCGCGCAGCAAATCATGCCCCTTCACCGCCAATCTTTCTCTTCTGCGCAACCACAATAATTCCATCCTCGTGGGGCTTACCCCTTCTATTATCTCCGGCATACTCCATCCACCAAGATATTATACTATACGCAAGGTATTAGTATTTTAGTAGTTTCTATTATGTGAAGAGAGGGAAACGCGAATGAGCGGTTTTGGATGTGCACTCGTAATTTTTAGGCTACGTCCCCATGCCAACGCCTTTCTCCACCAGATAAATACCGTCCTGAAAGACGCGCGGGTCATAACCTTTTATCCTTGTCGTCTGCTCTATATCTGCCGCAGTCTGCCCCACTGCCTCCTTATTTATGCCTGAAACAACAATCTCCCTGCCTTTTAGTTCCACCTTCGCGCCTTCTACAATCTTTGCTATCCTCGGTTTTCTCTCACCCAAGAAATTCGAAATAGATACGGCATCGCCCTCCTTTGTTATCGCGACTTGCATGGGAAAATGAGCATGCACAATCGCTAACTTATAGAAAAAGCCCTCCGTCACACCGATAATCATATTTTTAATGTGAGATGTGTACGTACCCGCGATAGCTCTTATCTTCTTCCTTGTCGAATCGCTTTTGATAACGACCTCATTACCCTCATCTTTTTGCTCTGTTAGTAGATGCAGCCCGGGGTACCATAATTCTCGTTCTATCGTTCCTTTCGGACCTTCCACGTTAACCGCTTTTCCGGTTATTGTGACCTTCACACCTTCAGGAATTGGTATACTAAAGCTAATACCTTCGTCCGTCTTCTCCTTCTCCTTCTCCGTCGAATTGGTCATCTTTAATCACCTCCACTTTGCTTTTTAGTTTAGTTTAGAGTAGAATAGAATAGATAAAGCACCTTATAAATATAAATTTTGAAAAGTTTTTAGTTACTGTACGTTGAGCGGAAGATGATAAGGAAGATAAGAGAAGCGCTTGAAAGCAAGGAATTGTTCACCAAAACGCTTGACTTAGCGGCCGTTATGCCCGGAGTAAAAGAGACAATCGCTGGAGTGCAGAATCGAGGGGACGCAGCACTGCTGGAATATACCGAGAAATTTGACCACGTAAAATTGAAGGAGCTGGAAGTGACGCGGGCAGAGATAGAAGCTGCGAAAGGGAACGTGGATGAAGATATGGGGCGGTGTATCGAAGAAGCAGCTACGGCAATAAGGAATTTTCATTACCGGCAGAAGAGGCAGGCATGGTTAGAAGAATTCGATGAGGGTGTCTTTCTCGGCGAGATGTATGTACCTTTTGACGTGGTTGGTGCTTATGTCCCGGGATCTTATTTCAGCAGCGCATTGATGTGCGTGATTCCTGCGAAGATTGCGGGAGTGCGGGAGATAGTAGTATGCACGCCTCCGGGGAAGGGTGGGAATGTAAACCCCCTGACGTTAGTTGCTGCGAATCTCGCGGGTGCGACGAGAATATTTAAGGTAGGGGGCGCTCAGGCGATTGCCGCGCTCGCTTTTGGCACTGAGACGATTCCGCGAGTGCAGAAGATAGTAGGGCCCGGGAACGTGTACGTAACAGCGGCGAAGATGGCAGCTCGCAAAGAAGGTGTGGAGATAGATTTTCCCGCGGGGCCTTCGGAAGTGTTAATAATCGGCGATGAAACTGCGAATCCTTCGTTCA
>JAENXH010000057.1 GCA_016649585.1 Methanosarcinales archaeon | reverse complement strand
ATCGTATTCTTCAATTTTAATTAGCCGCGTAAATTAGTTCTTGACGGATGCTCAGCATAAAAGTGTTAGCTACTGAAGGCTACTGTTTACATTTTTTAGCAAAGATGATTCTAACAAATGATGGATTTGGGGTATGTTACCATGACAAAGGAGAGAGCCGCATATTATTGTACCCGAAGAGTTGCACCGGATACTGAAAATGGAAGCAAGGATAAGGAGGCTCCGACCGTTTACGATGAACTGTTCGGGTCGAGTGGCTTGATAAGTCAACCCTTTTAAAAAGGTTCAATCCAAGATCAAGTTCTTTTGGTAAAGCTTTTCTTTTGAAGAAAAGGTTTGGTCTGGCCCCTTATAGCGGACCCGGCGGGATTCGAACCCGCGATCCCCGGCTTAGAAGGCCGGTGCTTTATCCTAGCTAAGCCACGGGCCCACGCACATCTTCTCTTTTTCGCACTTTTCGCTATAACCTATATGCAACTACAACTAAAAGAAAACATTCATCAAAAATTAGAAAGATAGTGGATTTAAAAATAGAGAGGTGAAAATGCCAATGCCAGAGATAACTCCAATGATGCAGCAGTATTACAAAATAAAAGAGAAATACCGCGATGCCATTGTACTCTTTCGCGTTGGTGACTTTTATGAAACTTTCGGTGAGGATGCAAAAGTGGCATCTAAAGAGCTGAACATTGCGTTAACCGCTACGGGTAGGGGCAAAGGAGCAGCAAAGAAAATTCCAATGGCTGGCGTGCCGTTCCATGCTGTCACACCGTACATCAAACAGTTGATAAAGAAGGGCTACAAGGTGGCTATCTGTGAACAAATAGAGAATAAAGAAAGCAAGGAAATAGAAAGGCGAGAGGTAGTGCGGCTTATTACGCCCGGTACGATAATAGAAGATTCCTATCTCGAAGAGCGTGTCAGCAATTATCTGATGTGCGTAAATCTTATGGATGGCAAGGTGGGCATAGCAATCGTTGACGTTTCAACCGGTGAGTTCTCAGTGACCGAATTGGAAGATGACAAAACGCATGCTTCGCTGTTAAACGAAGTTGAACGGGTAAAGCCCGCCGAAATAATACTGCCCGAATCGCTTGAACTCGAGTTTGAGCAAGAGGCGTGCACCATTTCCCGCTATGACGATTACTATTTTGATTATAAAACTGCTTATACCACGCTGCTAAACCATTTTGGCGTTATCTCGCTTGACGGCTTTGGATGCGGTGAGCTTAAAGCAGGAATAACCGCAGCGGGTGCTGTTATCTCTTATCTTCGGGATACACAGAAGAAAGTGCTATCACACATCAAGCCGCTTAAGACATTCTTCGTTTCCGATTACATGGTCTTAGACAGCGTTACCGTGCGAAACCTCGAGCTATTCAATAATATACGGGATGGAACACCGAGAGGGACGCTTATTAGTGTGCTGGACAAAACACTTACAGGAATGGGTTCACGACTTCTAAAAAAGAATTTGCAATTCCCGTTGCTCGACGTTCACGAGATAAAGAGGAGGGAGGAAGCGGTACAGGAGTTCTATGCGGATATACTCTTACGGGAATCGGTAAAGGCGGTCTTCAAGGAGACCTATGACATAGAGCGGATAATAAGTCGAGTATCGTACGGAAATGCGAACGCTCGTGACTTAGTATCGTTAAAGCGGTCTTTACTGCAGATAGAGGAGTTACGAGTGATTTTAAAGAAATGCCGCGCAGAAAAGATAAAAAACGCGCGCAGTGCGTTGAAGTCGAACACCTTCTCAGAGATTGTGGATTTGGTAGACCGAAGCATATTAGAAGAGCCACCGATAACGGTAAAGGACGGAGGGTTGATAAAGAAAGGATTTAACGCCGAACTGGACGAGTTGAGAACGATAAAGCATGAAGGTAGGAAATGGTTAGCGGAATTCGAGGAGCATGAAAAAGCACGTACCGGAATAAAATCGCTCAAAGTGGGTTATAACAAAGTTTTTGGGTATTACGTCGAGGTGAGAAAGATGTGGGTAGAGCAGGTGCCGGCTTCGTACATAAGGAAACAGACGCTTACAGGGGCGGAGCGCTATATAACGGAGGAGTTGAAGGCTTACGAGGCGAAAGCATTAAGTGCTGAAGAACGGATAAAGGAACTGGAGTATGAGTTATTCGAACAGATAAGGAAGGAAGTTGCGAAACGTGCGAAGGAGATTCAAGAAGCCGCAAATTCGATTGCTGAATTGGATATGCTCTTAGCGTTCGCAGACATTGCGGCAGAAAGAGGATATTGCTGCCCGGAAGTGAATGAAGGTGACGAAATTGTTATAACGGCCGGGAGACATCCAGTCGTGGAAAAAGAGGTAAAGGCGGGGTTCGTACCGAATGATGTCCAAATTGGCACGAATAACCGATTGATGATTATCACGGGACCTAATATGAGTGGGAAGTCCACGTTCATGCGTCAGGTTGCGTTAATCGTGTTGATGGCGCAGCTCGGCTCTTTCGTGCCTGCAAAGGAGGCGAAGATCGGTGTTATAGACCGGATTTTTACGCGTGTCGGCGCTTACGACGACCTATCCATGGGTCAGAGTTCGTTCATGGTAGAGATGAGCGAAACGGCGAATATATTGAATAATGCGACTGAACGAAGCCTGATAATTCTTGATGAAATAGGAAGAGGCACCAGCACACTGGATGGCGTGAGTATAGCATGGTCTGTAGGCGAATATGTTAATGAGCGAATAAGAGCGAAAACGTTGTTCGCAACGCACTTCTACGAACTCACGGAGCTCGCAGATATGCTTGATAGTGTAAAATGCTACAATGTGTCAATAAAAGAAGTTGCAGATGAGATATTTTTTATACGGAAGGTTGTGGAGGGCAGAGGTTCAAAAAGCTACGGGATACAGGTGGCGAAACTCGCTGGCTTGCCTGAAGAGGTGATAGAATCTGCAAAAACCGTTTTGAAGCGGATGGAAAGTGAGATAGAAAGAGAAAGAGGAGACCAAGAGAGCGGCGAGAAGAAAGTGGTCGTGAAAACGGAAGTACGGGAGCACCCACTGATAGAGGAGTTGAAGACATTAAATGTGGAGCAGATTTCGCCAATAGAGGCGTTAAATTTGTTGTACGAGATGAAGAAGAAGCTATGAGGATCCCAGTGATAGATTATCATTATAATTTACATATTTTTGGAAATACTGCATTTACTCTCTTTTTATATTCTAAATATTCGTCACCAATTTTTTTTCTAGATATTGTTCTTCCTCAATTATTAAAATCTTAAATATAATATACATGAAGATAGGAATTGAAATTCCTAAAATCAATCCAAAAATTAGAATTATTCCAGGAACGATAAATACAATCCATGATGCATAAATTGGATGTCTAATAAACGAATAGATTCCTTTTGTACACAGTTTCCCCTCATTAAAGTATTTATCAATTGTAAATGCAGGAATCAATAAGATAGGGCTCCCTATAATAATAAGGGATACTCCAAATATTATATTTACATATTTAGACATTATTACAAATGTAAGCGAAGGAAGATAAACATAATGCACGATAAGAATTATTACTGAATAAATAACCGATATAACTGCGAATTTAGGTCAGATTCCCCATTTTGTCATTTCATTTTTCATGATTGAATCGCCTCTCGTGTTTCAAATTGAATTGGAATCTTTTTTTATTTTGGAAAGTATGTATGGTTTAGAATTTTATATGGCGTTCTGCGGATAAAAGAAGTTGCCGAAGGCAATTTGAGTGTGTGTAACGAACCGCATACACTGTATTAAGTGAGTGTGTTAGCACCGAGCCAGAGTGCAACGTCCCGTAGCGAAGCGGAGGGCTGGCAAAGAGTTAATTTCCTGGAGCGATTAATTCTGATAATTTTATTGCTCTAATATTTTGATTAGAATCCCTTTTGTTTAACAATTCTTTTTTATAGAAAGCCGAGTTTTTTTCAATCTTGGATTTTAATTCACTAAAAACTTTATTAATATAGGGGCCTGTTGGATGTGGGATTCCAACCACAAAATGATTTGGAAAACTTAATGCACAAAAATCAAAAGCAAGGTTGCCTAAAGTAAAAATAACGGGAGCTTTAAACAGTTCAATTTCATTTTTTAAGTATTTATTAATACAAACTCTTAGTGTTTGAATGGGAAGAACGCCATTTTTACTAAAACGTTCACACTTTACTAAATCTGTCCAAAGAATGTTGCCATAAAAACCAAGGGAGGTAATTAAATCACGAGTTCTTTTGAAATAGGGTTTATTATGTAAATTTGTTTCAAAAAAATAATTTTGAAGTGATTTATAGAAAAATCCATTCTTCAAATAATAGTCTTGTTCCTGCTTATTACATTTACCTGGATTCAATCCTACTACAATTACTGCATTTTTTCCATTTCTTTCTTGTTTTATTAAAGAACGAGGAATTATTCCACGAGTAGGATCATTTGTAATTCCTTCACAATTCAAACTACATTTTACAAGGTCATTACCTAATTTTTCTAGATTCATGTAGTAATATAATTATTGATTCTATTTAAAAGTTGCTAAGTGCCAGAAAATTAATTTCGCTTAACGGTGAATAACCGAACCCAACTTCGGTTACCCGCAACTCTAAGCCCATGAATCACATATTTTTATTGTTGGTATGATCTATCCGCACATTATAAAAAAAGTTATTTAAAACGTCGGACTTTCTTTTATCATTCTAACATGCACGCACCCAGAAGGAAATACGACTCGAAGTACAAGCCCTGGATAGAGCATCAGGGACAGGCGATCCTGGGTGAAGGTCGGGCAAAACTGCTCAGGGCGATTCAAGAATTGGCATCCATTCGGAGGGCGGCAGAAAAGCTTTCTATTCCCTATCGGTCTGCATGGGAACATATACGGAAGATAGAGAAAGCGATAGGCACTCCTGTGGTGAAGACGTATCGGGGCGGTGCAAAGGGCGGTGGTGGTGCCGGACTGACGGAGGAAGGAGCACGCGTTTTGCATGAATATGAACGATATGAACGCTATTTAGCGGGTTTATCGGCAGATGAGGAATTTTGGGAGGCATTGTGTATGAAGATAAGCGCACGGAATAAACTTAAAGGTGTGGTGAAAGGGATAGAGAAAGGAGAAGTTGCTGCTTCTGTACGAATCGAGATCGAAACGCCAACGATTATCACTGCATTGATAACAAGAAATGCCGTGGATGATCTTGAATTGGAAATTGGCGATGAGGTAGAAGCGGTGATAAAAGCAACAGAGGTAATGGTGTCCAAAGAGTGAAGTAATAACGTACTTACTCCTTCACCTTGAAGCCCTCCACGCTTAGCTCTCCACCTTCTTTCTCCATCAGCTTCTCCACCTTATATTCCGCCTCGTCTAACTTCTTATTGCAAATTTTGCACAACTCCATACCCTCCTGGAACATCTTCAGTGAATCTTCCAACGAAAGGTTACCCTCTCCCAACGTTTCTACTATCTCCTCTAACCGCTTCATCGCGTCTTCAAACGTTATTTCTTCCCCTTCTTTCATTTTACCTTACCACACCCTCCCTCAATGAACTTTATTTGAAAAAGAGAGTTTGATCAACATAGGTTATACTTCAAAGTATAGATTGGCAAAAGTTTTTTGATTCGCGAACAAAGTTGGAGGGGGGGTAAAAGCAAACGTATTTAGGTTAAACCACCCTTTACAATGCGAGAACTGCCGATTTATCTTCTTGCGAAACGTGTTTAGTTAAAAACGAGTTCTCGAAATGAAGGGCTATTTCACGCTCCGCAGCCTCTTTCGAATCTGCTGTATGTATTACATTGCGCCGCACATCCAAGGCATAATCACCTCGTATGGTTCCGGAGTCTGCTTCTTTTGGATCAGTTGCGCCCGCTATTTTCCGCGCCGCTGCGATTGCATCTTCTCCTTCGATCACCAAAGATAACGCTGGTCCTGAGGTCGCATAGGAGATCAACCCCTCAAAGAACTCCTTTTCCCGATGTTCCTCATAGTGCTTCTCCATCAGCGCTCTAGTTGGCTGTGCAAGCTTTAGCGCTACTATTTTCAATCCCTTCTTCTCAAATCTTCCGATGATCTCCCCTACAAGCCCTCGTTCCACGCTTCCCGGCTTTATCATCAAGAACGTTCTTTCGATTGCCATTTCTTCTTCTCCCCTCTTGTATCTGCCGCCTCAGGTATATCTATATACCCTTAATGTTTTTTACATTTATACCAAGGTTTATAAATAGTATACAAAGTATAACGTTATTCTTTTTTCCGCATTCTCTTTCAATTGGGGGTAAAAGATCGTTTTGTTTCCTTGTTAAAGCGTTCTGCTTAAAGGAAGGGCGGTTTAGAGGTAACTTCTACACAACTCCACGTTTCTTCCCAGTTCTGTATAATCCATCTTCTTCTTCGCTTTATTCTTCCAAAAAGTCTCTATCAACAGATATTTAGAAGGGGCTGATTTCAGAAGGTCAAATATCCTATCGAAATCCAACTCACCGCTACCGAGAGATAAATGGTCTCGCTTCTCCGTGAGGGAGCAATCGTGCACATGCGCCACCAGTATCTTCGCACCACATTTCTCTATCCATCTCGTAAGGTGATCCAGATAACTACAGTCTTTCTTTTTTATCATTGGATGGCACATTTCGGCCTTTATCGCATGCCCCACATCGAAGGTAAACTGTAAATTTGGATAGAACCGAGATAGCGCTTCAAGTATCAGGTCAGACCATTCAAAAGGAACTAAATCATTCTCCACACAGACAGTTATGCCGAATTCCGAAGCCATTTCCGTTATCTCTTCGCATCTTTTGAGACCTTTTAGTTTTATCTGCTGCCTCACGTCCTCAAACTTATACGTAGGGACTCTCGGGTGCAAATGGAAATTGTAGTAGAGTGTCCGCGGTAGAAACTCCGCGGAAAATTCCATGCAGGTTCTCAAAATCTGCATGCTCGCATTGACTATCTCATCTCGGGGATGCGCAACGGCGGTATCAAGCGGAGAATGGAACCCGATTTTTAAATCAAACTCCTCTAACAACCCATTTAGCTCTTCTCTCTCTGCTTCTGCCATGCAATCAGGTAATGGATAATCCAGAGAAAACTCGAAATAGTCCAGTTCGAGTTTGTAAAGCTCTTCTATCGTCTTCTTGAATGGCCTGTCCCCATACCAAACCGGCGCTCCGAGTAGAATGCCCATCGGTCAGTCACCACCCGATTTTATAGTGTTCATTTAGCCCTTAAAAATCCCAAATCCAAATATATACCAATACTACCAAACAAATCCCAAATCTCAATACTACCAAAAACCTTTCTTTAAAAAGGAAGCGTTACCAAAGAAATATTTAGGCGATTTTCTTTTCTGAAAGCACTTTTCTTTTTCTAAAAGAAAGAGGTTTCGTTGGGATTTGATAATTGGGATTTTTTACTCTTTCCTTTTAACGACCAACGTTAATCCATCGCGGTCTATTATTTCCACTTTTTCGCCCTTAGTTATCCGTTCTCCAGCCAGGGTTCGAGCATTCCAGATTTCACCACGCAGTTTTATCGTGCCCATATCCTCGTTAATTTCAGTCTCAGCCTTCGTTACTTTTCCGATAAGCACTTCAGCACCTACTTCTGCTCTTCGTTTTCTCGTCTTCAACACCGCGCCCATGGCAAAGAAGAAAAAAGCTGCGGATGCCACC
>JAENXH010000056.1 GCA_016649585.1 Methanosarcinales archaeon | reverse complement strand
TATAGGAATGAATGATGACTTTTTGGATTCATGACACATCTTCATCCTTACCCCCGTGAACCTGCCTTGATGAAGGATAAGAAGGAGATGAAGTGGGGGTGGAAGGGTGGATTTGAGTGCAAACATACGGAAAAAAGCGAAAGGTTTAAGTGACAGCCGATAAAATATTATTCAGATAGACCGATTGACTAGTGGAGGGATTATTATACCGAAAGATAAATTTCAAGAGTTTGTGGAGTTTTCAAAAGAAATGGGTAGAAGGAAAATTAAGGAGATAGGGTGTTCATCCAAAGGGGGTATATGCGACATTGATGTCCGATATACCGGAGTTATGCGAAATGCTTTTAGGTGTGAGGGATCAAGATGAAGAATAGACTATATCCGACTTGGGATGAAATTGAAAAATTTCATAATCCCTTAACCGAGGGGGAAGAACACCTTGCTCGTTTTTTAGATGATACACTTCCAGAAGAATGGATGATTTTTGTAGAGCCATATCTAAATGGAACTCGTCCAGATATAGTGGTTTTTAATCCACAAGTTGGAGTTATGATTTATGAAGTAAAGGATTGGAATTTGAATTTTTACCACTGGAAAGACGGACAGTTATTTGTTAATGATGCAAAAGGTTCTCATCCGATCAAAGATCCCGGAAAACAAGCGGAATATTATAAAACGAATATAATTGAGCAGCTTGTTCCACAGCTTGGAGAGGAAATTGACAGAAATTCCGATGCCTTTGGGCTTGTGCGAACAGGACTTTATTTTCACAAGATGCCAGGTGAAGCTTCAAGAGCGTTTTTCAATAAGCCTAGCTATTCCTTTATTATTGGGTATGATGATTTGCATGATTCGAACTTAGATAATATAGTACCGTATCTGCATCTTAAACAAAGTAAATTTATGCAAACGGAGTGGGCTGATGAAATTGAATGGTGGTTAAAACCACCTTTTCACTCTATAGAGCAAGCCCACGATTTTGAGCTTTCCTCTAACCAAAAGAGACATGCAGAACCTCAAACTGGTCATTTTCGACTTATGGGTGTTGCCGGCAGTGGCAAAACCCTGATTATCGCTTATCGGGCTGCGAAGTTGGCTTCACAAGGTTTTAAAGTTCTTGTTGTTACTTACAACATCACGCTATGGCATTATATCCAAGATATGATTAAAAGAGCACCATTTAACTTTGATCCAAGAAATATAACTCGTATTCACTTTCATGGATTTTGCAATGATATTTTAAATAAATTAGGTGTTCCCGCACCACACGAAAATTACCTCGAAAAAATTGGTAGTGTCCTAAATCTCATGACCTCTTTTGGACAACAAAAATTCCTTCCATGTCCAAATGTGATCTGTGATGCCCTCAGCCATGCACGGTGTTCTTTCTATGTTCTTCTCACCTTTCTTCGTTTTTATCGTCAACGCTGAATTAACCCTGATCAGGTTGTTGTAGCACTGATACACGTCTAAATGGTTGTCCAACATCTCTTTGCACTTGGAAAAGCACAAACTTTTCCTGACCAGCCTCGAAATGCCATGTCTCAATGTTAGATTATATCTCTCCACATAGACCGTGTCTATGCCCGCATCATCTACGTCACCAAATATGACCATTCTGGTCTTACCGACTACTCTGCCCTTTTCCCGTTCCTTGATGAGTTGTCCGTAGTTAATCGTCTCTGCCTCGAAATTATCCAGGATAGCATTGACATACTGATCGTTGCCGTCGCTGATGAATGTGGCTTTTACATCCTCTGTTGGCTTCTTGCCCCGTTTTCTTACCGTTTCCATCAACTTATCTGCGGTGGCTTGTACTCTTTTACCGGTGCTGTGTGCCAGATGAAGTTTCGTATCCGCCTTCTTCGCTATGTATATCCAGCAGTCGCCATGTCCATCTGCGTCACCATCTCCCGCATCAACTTTCTTTTGTTTTTTTTGACGAACGACCACATCTCATCCACCTGGACTTCGGTAAGCCCAACATTCTTTATCAAAAACTCCGTCACTTCCCTTGCGTGTCTTGCTAAGTCCTCTACGACGTCTGATACCGTGTCGCGATGGATCTCCATTATGCGTTCGATAGCTCGTATCCCGTTTTTCTCTACCAGCAATTTGCATATGGGGATAATCTGTTCTTCTTTGAGGTGTCTGTTGTAGAACACCGTGCCTTTGGTCTCAGGGAATCGTACACCGCAGGTCTTGCATTTGAACATCTGGTTGCCCTTGGCATTAAAACCCTTCTTGATGATGTTGCCTGTGTTTCTCTTTCGGTAGTCGGGACAATCAGGATTTAAACATATCTGATCTTTTGAATTTGCTCCGGTCATAAAGTAAGTTATTAGATTGTGTGTTTATAAAAGTCATGGTTTGTGGGACATTACCGATAAATGAGAGAAAAGAAAAAAAGACTTCTAACTAAGGCAGCTGAAGATGCTCTAGCATTTGTTCTAATTATAGATATTCTACTTCTTATCTGCTTTGTAGGCTTCGTATTATTCTTTAATCTTAAGGTTATCCTGGTCAGTATTTGGTGAGAATCCAGTTTGGTTACTTTACGTTTTCGTGGTTCTCCTATCATTTTTTTGGATATGTGTAGGTGGGAGTGCGTATGAATTGAATAGAAGGATGTTAGAAGCTTACACATTTGAGAAAGAGCAAAAAAAATTAGAATATATAGATAAGGTCTTTAAAAAGAATGAAGAGTCTATACTCCAAGACGAGAGTAAATGACCGAAATGAACGCATAGATAACGGAATCGTTCTTGTTCGTTAGAAGGTGTACTTTACTACAGTCCATATATGGAAGAAGATATTCAGAGATGGTGGGATAGGGCTACAGAAGACTTAGAAACCGCAAAGTTCAACTTCAGAGGCAAGAAATACAGAGCGGCTGCATTTTTCTCCCAGCAAGCGACAGAGAAGGCATTGAAAGCCCTGTACATAAAGAGATTCCGGAAACTTAAAAGGCTCACGATCTCTTCTTATTGGCAACCGAACTAAATCTGCCCGGATATCTCGTGGAGTTGTGTAAGGAACTAAGCCCTGCCTATACTTATACGAGATACCCGGACGTTGTTGAGATTCAGGATGTAGGAGAGGTATCCGAAGACCTTATAAATCACGCAGAGAAGATACCAAAATGGATTCAAGAGAAGATATAAAGAGGGTGCTGGAGAAATTTAAGGACAGAGTGAACAAGGATTTCCCAGTAAAGAGCATAATATTCTTCGGCAGCACGGCGGCTGGTAAGGCTACAGCGGAGAGTGATATAGACCTTATTATAGTATCTGACAGGTTTAAAGGTATGAACTTCATTAAGAGGGCAGCTAAGATGTATGACTATTGGGATTTGAGTTACCCTGTAGATTTTTATGCTATACCCCAAAAGAATTCAGGAAATTATCGCAGGAGATAACAATCGTACGGGAAGCCCTTGATGAGGGCATTACATTGTAGATAAAGCATCCATAAGGATTTATAATGGCTGAATAAATTTGATTTATAACGGCAAGCCCAGCCATTCAAATACTCCGATCATCTTCAATGCGATATAAACCATCAGCGCGATAAAGATATACCGTAGCTGCGTTTCCGGTAGTCTATGCGCAGTTCTTGCACTTATCCGAACCACAGGAATGCTTGTCACCGCCAAACAAGCCCCGGCAAGTAGATTGACATAACCTACAGAAAACGGTGGTAGATTTGGAACTGATAGTCCATGTATGAGATAGCCGAGTGCACCGCCAAAGCTCGTGAAGATCATCATTGCGAGCGAGGTGCCAACTGCATGATGCATCTTGAACTTTAACCATAGCGTCATCACGGGAACCATGATTATTCCACCACCAATGCCTATCAGGCCACTAAGAACGCCAATAGGGAACCCAAAGCAAGCCCAGATAAGCGGCAACTCTTTCGGGCAGTCCTCACTTCCTGGAGGCTTTCCCGTTAACATCCGTATCGCACCGAGACCAACTACGAGTCCAAATACGGGTTTCAATATCTCTGCGCTAAGGAACCATGAAGTAATGGTAGAGCCGGTAACCGCGCCAATAGTGCCGCAAACGCCCAGAACGATTCCTGCTTTCCACCATACCGTTCCTTTTTTCGTATGTGCCAACGCACCACCGATTGCCGTGGGAAAGATGACAAGAAGCGTAGAGCCAAATGCAAGCTTAATTGCCATATCTGGCGCAACGCCCATTGCGGTAAACAGCCAGAACACCACGGGAACCATGATGAAGCTCCCGCCAACGCCTAGAAAACCCTCACCGAATCCAACGACTACTCCAGTCAATGCCAGAATGATGACTGCGGTTATAAGTTCCATAGTTTGTGTATAACCAAGGGTTGTTGATGTTCTTTAATCCTCTTTATTTTGGCATCCTCTTACGAAAAGCGAACTATACTGAAGAATCTACATTCGCACTGCTTTGCTTGCTCACAACCACTGCTCTATGCTCTTCTGTTGCAAGCCCGTTATTTTTTGCTTTTGTGGTTCGATCCTTTTCAGAACTTTACTCACACGCTCTTCTGAGAAGTCATGCTCTTCACAGAGGAAATCCAGTACTTTAGCCTCATCCAGCGTTCCCCATACTATTTCATACGACTCGTTCACGTCCGGGTGCAGGAAGATATCTCGAACGAGTTCGTAATTCCCAATCTCCACTATTTCAGATTCGGATATTAATCGTTCGATGCTATGATGCTTTTTTATCAGCTTTAGCGCTCTCTTAACCCCTATCCCTTTTATTCCAGGATTAAAATCAGTGCCTATGAGAATTGCAATGTCAACAAGCTCCTCCCGGGTTATTCCGTGCTTCTCTGCGAGTTCGTTAAACGAAACGACATCGGGCTTTGCCTTTCTTCTTGGAGCGCTGAGATTTCGTACCATAACAGGAGCGCCAAAGAGTAAGCAATCGTAATCCTGCGAGGAGACAAGTTCTGCATCGCCCTTCTGAACCATATAAGCAGCCTGTGCCTCCCCTTCCGTTTTTGCCTGCACACACGGGATGCCCAGATACGTTAAAAGCGTCTTCGCATCCTCTACTATCGTTGCGTCAATCCGTGCGGATGCTTGCGCGTACTTAAACGCTTCTTCAGGATACAGCACCTTTGCTTCTTCCCATTTCCTTCTCGCCTCTGCTCTCCGTTCCGACCGGGCCTTGATAACCTCTGCTTTCAACTCCGAGGGTTTGCCATCAAAGACGAATACCGGCCTTATTCCCTTATCCATCAAATTTGTCGTGCGATATATCAACCCGGAGAGATGCGAGGTTATTCTACCCGAAGAATCTTGCAGTGGTGTTCCATCAGGCTGGCGAATGATGCTTAAGAATTGATAAAGCGTGTTGTAGGCATCGATCGCAACGATTTTACCTGAAATAGCCTCTAAACTCGTCTCTTTCGGCTCTATTAACTCAGCGATATTGACACCCATTTTTATGCTTCTGTACTGTACAAATATCTTAAGAGGAAAGAAATAAAATAAAGTAAGATATAGTTATAAGGGTCTCAGATGTGCGTATCACTTAAACAGGATACGTCCGTCAGACCTGATACTTGCTTACTTAGCACGAAGAGGAAAAAATGAACGTCGTTGAAGTCTTGATAGAAGGAGGGAAAGCGAATCCCGGACCACCGTTAGGGCCAGCTCTTGGTCCACTTGGAGTAAATATAAAAGAGATAGTGAACTCTGTAAATGAGCGTACGGAGGCTTATGCGGGAATGGTAGTCCCCGTGAAGATAACCATTGATGGCGAGAAGGTGGACATAACCGTGGGTGTACCGCCGACCGCAGCATTGATAAAGGAAGCGATAGGGATTGAGAAGGCACAGACTGACTCTACAACTGATTATCTCGGCGATATATCTATAGAGCAACTAAAAGAGATCGCTAAGAAGAAGAGAGAAGGAATGTTAGCCTCTTCGTTAAAAGCAGCGGTTAAAGAGTTAATAGGCACTTGTGTTTCAATGCGTTTAAAGGTAGAAGGGAAAGGGCCTAAAGAGATACAGAGAGAGATAGACGACGGCGTTTATGATGGGGTGATAGGCGAATAAAATGGAAGCAGAAGAGCTGGTAGGAGCTGTGGAGAAGGTTTTACGCTCAAAGGAGAGAGGATTTGTTGAAGGTGTAGACCTCTGCATAAATTTGAAGAATATAGATTTGAAGCAGCCGAAGAACAGGATAAATGTGGATGTAGTTTTACCAAAGAAGGTCAGAGAGCCGAAAATTGGCGTTTTCGCCTCTGGTGAGGTAGCGTTAAAATCGAAAGAGGCCGGTGCGGACGTGATAGACCCAGAAGAACTCAAGCGGATGGATAAGAAGAAAGCCCGGGATCTGGTACAAAAGTACGATTATTTCGTTGCCGATACCTCTCTGATGGCACTTATAGGTAAGAGTCTGGGTACTATTTTAGGTCCGCGGGGTAAGATGCCGCAACCGCTTCCACCGGGCGTGGATCCTGCACAGGTATTGGCGCGATTAGCGAAAATCGCACGGGTGAAGTCAAAGACCACAACGATCTGGGTGAACATCGGTCGTCGTGACATGGATGCGAAGGACATAGCAGAGAATGCCGCTGCGGTACTCAAAGCGATCGAATCGAGTTTAGAGCGGGGCTGGCAGAATATCGCTTCTATTTACATGAAGTCCACAATGGGTCCCACCGTGAAGGTAGAGTGAGGAAGGAAGAAAGATGAAGAAGAAAGTCAAACGAGCGAAGCAATGGAAGAATGAGCAGGTCGCTGCTTTAAAAAGCCAGATGGATGCATATCCAACAGTAGGCATAGCGAAAATAAGAGGATTGGGCTCTAACCAGGTACAGCGGATACGGAAAGATTTCCAAGGAAAAGCGCTGCTGCGCGTGTCGAAAAATAGCTTAATTTCTATTTCGTTCAATGAAAGTGGAATGAATGATATGATAGATTTTATAGACGATCAGATGGCGTTGATTTTTACCAATTTTGATGCTTTTGAATTGTATAACGTACTGGAAGAGGGGAAAATACCTGCGCCGATAAAAGCTGGTGCCGTCGCCCCGTTTGATATAGCGATAGAGGACGGACCGACCTCACTCACGCCGGGGCCGATCGTAGGCGAATTACAGAGTTTGGGCATACCTGCGGGAATCGCGGCCGGTAAGGTCATCATAAAGCAGAGAAAAGTGGCAGTTAAGGAAGGCGAAAAAGTTTCTCATTCGCTTGCAGATATATTGGCACGGCTTGAGATCTACCCGATGAAGGAAGGACTGGACTTGTGTGCCGTGTACGATCGTGACGGAAGCGTGCTCTTTACGCCTGGCGTTCTCCATATAGACGTTGAGAAGTACGTGTCGGACGTGCAGGAAGTAACGAAAGCCGCGTTTTCGCTTGCCACACACCTGAAGTATGAGTATCCGACTCGGTATACTATTGGCGATTTATTATATGAGGCAAGTGACAAGTCAGTAGCTTTGGCGTTTAACGTTGCGTATCCAACGTCGGGGACCATAAAGCCACTGCTTCAGAAGGCATATTCTGAAGCACGTAATCTCTCTATAAATGCGTGCGTATACGCGAAAGAGACGATGCCTACATTGCTTGCAAAAGCCGGTGCACAGGCACAACGTTTAGCGTCATACACAGGGAGTTAATCCTGAGTTTTTTTGCACAGGGACTCCCACCTTTTCTTTGCACGCTCAAACTAG
>JAENXH010000055.1 GCA_016649585.1 Methanosarcinales archaeon | reverse complement strand
TTTCACTCTGTCATACTCTCCTCTCTCTACTATGGGTTTCATGAACTTGCATTCGATACGTATTTGCTCACCATCATAGGCGGACTCTATATCTTGAGAACCTTTCTCTTGTGTAAACTCTATCAATCCTGCGTCCGCTTCCGGGTTAACATCTTTTGCTCCACCGGCAAGCGCAACCGTCACGGACGTCACCAGAAGCATTGCCATAATTATCGCTATTATTTTTTTCATTTTTTCTTTTTATCACCTCCTAATTTTTTTCATCCCTTAATGAGACGAACTTATTACTTTATTTTCCTGCAACTATTTATAATTTGTGGTATACATTAACCAAATAACCATAAAGGTAAAGAAGGAGATAAAGAGTAGAGAAATGAAACGCGATATTATTCTTTGCATCGCCGTAGCGGCGAGCGTAGTCGCTTCCTATGCTGCTTTCGTCTGGGCGCCTTCAGAAGCAACCACGGGCGACCTGTATCGAATTGTATACGTGCATGTAGCCTCAGCATGGATTTGTTACGTTGCGTTCTCACTGTCGCTCATCGCCAGCATAGCCTTCTTGGCTAAAAGGAAGCATGCATACGATAGGATAGCAGAGATGGCAGCGATTTTAGGATTGGCTTACGGTGCTGTGGCATTAATTTCGGGCTCGATCTGGGCAGAAGCGACGTGGGGTGCGTATTGGAACTGGGACCCGCGGGAAACGACAACACTCATACTCTGGATCGCCTACATGGGCTATGTTTCTATAAAGCATTCCATAGGGAGTATAGAGAAAAAAGCGGTAATCGGTGCGGTGTACAATATCCTGGCCTTTTCCACCGTGCCTCTGAGTTATTTGTCGATACTACTGTTACCCACGCTGCACCCGCAAGTACTGAGCTCTTCAGAAGTTGCGCTTACCACATCAATGCTTGCAACGTTAATGTTAAACCTCTTAGCAGCGTCTATATTCTTTGTATACCTTCTGACAACGGCATCCACCGTAGGGTCTTTGGAGAACCGCGTGAATACATTACTTTACGAAAAAGGAGAAGGAGGTGCCTAACACGACATGTTTGAAGTTTTTATTGTTTCTGTCATTTACTGGACTGCTCTGTTGATGGTTTTTTTATGGCTAAATAGACGGTTAGCCCATCTTAAGGAGAGAATAGCGGATTTGGAAGCTGGAATAGGCGTGAAAGAGAAGGGAAAAGGTGGAGAATAAACAAAATGAAAATTAAACCCGTTCATATTATCGTTGTCGCTTTGATCGTTCTAAGTGCGATTCTCGCATACGATGCGTTTACATCCTATATCAACCCGTATTTAACCGTCTCGCAAGTTGCCGGGGATGATAAATATATTAACAACGAGGTTCAAATTTTAGCCACCGTTGCCAATGGGTCTGTACAGTGGGGTGAGGATGGCTCGCTGCTATTTGACATTACTGACGGACAAGCTACAATCACGGTGACATATTCAGGTAGTCAGCCACAAGGCTTTAAAGAAGGACAAAAGGTAGTTGCCATAGGCGAGCTTACCTCCCCACATCACATGAATGCAACACAACTACTGGTTAAATGTCCATCAAAGTATGAACAAGAAAACCTTTAAAAAGATTAACTTAGAGTTATTAGCATACAATGCTTCCCCTCTATGTTAAGGTCTCTGATAAAAGAATAATCGTATTTGGTGGCGGTAGCGTCGCCGAGCGGAAGATACGCCAGATTTTAGAGACTGGTACTGATGGCTCCGATGGCCAGCCGGTTATAGAAGTTTACAGTCTCGATTTCACGCCGCGAATAGAAGAGCTGTGTGAAAAGGAAGGGCTTCGCTGTTTACAATGCGATTTGTGGGATCAGAACGTGGAAGCGCTTCTAAAAGACGCGTTTTTAATCCTCATTTGCACCAGTGACATCACACTCAATGAGCATCTCTTTACCGTGGCGGCAAAACATGATGTACTTATAAATTATAAAGACAAGGGGAACGTGTTCATGTCTTCTGTCGTTAACAAGGGCGGAATGTTGATTTCCATCTCCACAGGTGGTAAAGGGCCTGCAATGGCAAGGTATATGAAGGGAAAGATTGCGTCACTTATAGGTGAAAAAGAGGAAAAGATGCTGTATATCCAGACACATCTTAGAGATTATTTAAAAGAGAAGATCAAAGATGAAGGGCAAAGGAAAGAGATTTTAAACTACGTTTTGAGCGATTCTGACTGCTGGGCCGCTCTTGACGAGCCCGTTGATATCGCTCAACAACACATTATTAGGATCGTAGAGGATAGATATGCATAAAATTGGCGCTTTATGGCTTTCGCATAAAACGTGTGATGTCCTGGAACTTGAAGAGGTTGCAGACCAGTTGACTCTGGATCTGTTCTCAGAAGATCCGCGCGTGAGCGGCTATGCGATTATAAAAACGTGTAATCGCGTAGAGGCGTATATCACTTCGGAATACCCGAGAGAGGTTTTAGAGGATGTTGCTAAGAGGCTGAAATTAGAAAAAAGCGGGATTTTCGTGGGCAAGGATGCGGTAGAGCATCTTATGCGGGTCTCTTGTGGGCTTGAAGCGATGATAGTCGGCGAAGACCAGATCCTGGGGCAGATAAAGAAGTGTCACCGGGATAGCAGGAAAGAAGGGGCGATAGACAGTCTCCTGGACATGGCGTTCGAACGCGCGATAAAAGCAGCGAAGAGGGCGAGAAGTGAGACGAAAATAAACGAGGGGTCCGTCTCTATCGGGTCTGCCGCGGTGGAGCTTGCCGATATGATTAGCGGAGGACTGGACGGTAAGAGCATTGTGGTGATCGGTGCCGGGGATATGGGCACACTCGTCGCAAAAGCGCTCTCGAAAAAATCACTGAAGGCTATGTTCATCGCCAATCGCACCTATACAAAAGCGCGAAGACTCGCCGGAGAGCTCTGTTGTGAAGTGGTCAAACTGGATGATAAGGAGAAGTATCTCTCCGCCTGTGATATTGCTATCTGCACTACATCAGCACCGCATTATATTCTGGATTTTAAGTTAATGGCGAGAGTGATGGAACATCGTAGAACGGATAACGAGCTTCTTATTATAGACATAGCGAATCCGAAGGATGTGGAGGAAAGAGTAGGCGAGCTAAAGGGAATTGAGCTGTATGACCTGGACAGTTTATACGAAATAAGTGAGGAGAACCTGAAAAGAAGGCTTTCCGAGGTTAGTAAAGTTGAACGAATAATAGAGGAAGAGTTGGAAATCTTCCAATATATTTTGAACCGCCAAAAGGCCGAAGTGCTTATCACCATGCTTTATAAGCACGGGTATCACGTAATGGAGGAGGAGAAAAAGAGAGCACTCCGTTATTTAGAAAAAGGGCGAGATCGGAAGGAGGTATTGGAAGGGTTCTCGCATGCGGTTTTAGCTAAAACTCTTCATACACCAACCAAGATACTCCGGAATTATACCGATGCTAATTTTATAGATTTCCTGATATTGCAGTTTGAAAAGGAGTTTGGTGCGGATACTGAATCAAACGCTTATAGTGAGTCTGATACACATAACGGATTTGAAGCACTGGAGACTGAAGGTGCGCAAAACGAGGAAAGAGACGGTGCCGAGAGAGAACACCCGCCTGCACGAAGTGAGGTAAGGAGCTGATGCAATAAACATGACCGAAATGTTCCCTACTGTTAGAATGAGGCGTTTGAGAGGGCTGAAACTGATACAAGAAACTCGATTGTCCATAGATGACCTGATTCTCCCATTGTTTATTGACGAGAACATAGAAGTAAGAAAGCCGATTAGTTCCATGCCCGGTCAGTATAGATTTTCTATCGAGAGCGTAGTTAATGAGGTTTTAGAAGCTCGTTCGCTGGGTATAAAATCAGTGCTGCTGTTCGGAATCCCCATAAAAAAAGATGAAATAGGAAGTGAAGCATTCAACAAAGAAGGGGTAATACAACGAGCGGTTAGAGCGATAAAAGAGGAGGTTGAAGACGTCATTATTATTGCCGATTTATGCCTCTGTGAGTATACGAGTCATGGACATTGCGGACTTATAGAGAATGAAAAAGTGCTCAATGATCCCACACTGGACGTATTGGGAAGAATAGCTGTGAGTCAAGCGGAAGCAGGTGCGGATATTGTAGCACCGTCTGGGATGATGGATGGGATGGTGAAAGCGATAAGAGAGGCATTAGATAACGAGGGCTTCATAGATACCGCTATTATGTCTTATGCTGCAAAGTACAATTCCGCGTTATACGGGCCTTTCCGAGATGCGGCTGATTCCGGCTACAACTTCGGTGACCGGAGCGGCTATCAGATGGACTTTTCTAATGCAAGGGAAGCGCTCAGGGAAGTAGAACTTGACATACAAGAAGGTGCGGACATCGTGATGGTGAAACCCGCTATTTTTTATCTGGACATAATCTCCAGGGTGCGTGCGAGCTTTAATGTTCCACTTGCTGCTTATAGCGTCAGTGGCGAGTTTTCAATGATAACTGCGGCTTCTGAAAACGGGTATTTAAATCGAGAAGAAGTAATCATGGAAGGGTTAACAGCGATAAAAAGGGCGGGTGCGGATTTGATTATCACTTATTTTGCGAAAGAGGTTGCACAGTTTTTAAAGTAAATACTATAGGATTTAGGATTTTCCAGTTCTTATTGAGCATGTTCCTTTATCGCATTCAAAAGATCCTCAAAAGTGCTCTTCCCGGCAACCAGATTCACTTTCAATCCTTCTTCTGTTATGGTTTCGGCGGTCAATTCGCCAATTGCCGCGATTTTCGCAGCTTTAAAAATCTCATTCTCTCGCCCTAGCTCTTTTGCAGCATTAAAGACGGTTTTGAAAGTCAAAGAACTAGTAAAGATGACATAGTCCGGCTTGTACTTCACCAAACTCTCAAAAAGTTCTTTTAATTCTGCTGGATCTATTTTCTTCACTGTATATACCGATATATCAGTAACAGCGGCGCCATTAATGGCCAAAAAATCTATAATGCCCTTTCCACCCTCGGAACTCCTGAAGAATGCTATTCTCCTGCCTTTTACGCCCAGTGCGTTGAACATCTGCTTGAGACCCTCAGCACTGTACTCAGCAGGCATTAAATCCACGTTTAAGCCTCGTGCCTCAAGCGCCTCTTTCGTCGCCGGCCCGATGGCGCATAGCTCGACATCGGCATTCGAAACACTACTCTTCAGGTCGATTTTACCTTCACAAATCTCAAACGTCTTTCGCACGCCATTAACACTGGTGAAGACGGCGATGTCCACACCTTCTGCAAAGACTGCCTCTATCTCGCTTAAAGCTTCTTTACTCGCAACGAGTTCAAATACGGGAAAGCCGAAAAAGTCGAAGCCGTGCCTCTCTGCAATCTCCCTTGTACGAGGCAGTAAATTCTCAGGTCGGAAAGCTGCTATCTTCTTTCTCACTTTGGGTAACCCCCTAAAAATTAAAAAAATCACATCAACTTTTCCCTCACACGAACCACATCGCCAACCACAATCACCGCAGGCGGCTTCACCGCTTCTTTTGTCGCTACTTCCGCTATATTCCCAAGCATTCCACAAACAATCCTCGCATCTTCTGTGAATCCCTTTTCAATAACCGCTACGGGTGTTTCTGCAGGCATTCCGTGCTTCAACAGTTCCTCAACATTCTTAGCGAGATTCCCCACGCCCATCAATATAACAAGAGTGCCCTTTAAATGCGCTATCGCCTCCCAGCTAATGCTATCTTCCTTCTCTTCCATCTCATGGCCCGTGATTATCGTAACAGAAGAGGAAACGCCGCGATACGTTAGCGGAATGGCAAATAAAGCAGGAACTGCAACCGCGGAGGTTATTCCTGGGACGACTTCAAACTCAACTCCCCTTTCCCAGAGAAATGAAGCCTCTTCGCCTCCTCTACCGAAGATGTACGGGTCTCCACCTTTCAATCGCACGACCTTCTCGTATTTCTCCGACAGTTCCGCCAGGAGGGTGTTGATCGCATCCTGCGAGAATTTGTGTTCCTCCGCAGTTTTACCAATATCAATAACCTTTTTACCCTTTGGTATCAGCGTCTTCACGCCTAAAACTAAATTGTCAACTAATACCACGTCAGCTTCTTTTATAAGCCTGTAAGCCTTCAAACTTACCAGTTCAGGGTCCCCGGGTCCGACACCAACAAGATATACTCTCCCCATTTTTAAATCTGCCTTCTCTTATTAGCTTCCCTGTTATGCAATATAATCTTAGGTTTTATTATTCTGATCAAAAGAAGGAATAATAAAAGAATACAGGATAGAAAATATGAAATCCGAGAAGCTTTTTGAACTCGCATCGAGATACATGCCCGGCGGGGTTAGCAGTCCGGTGCGTGCATATAAGCCCTATCCCTTTTTTACGACGCGTGCGAAAGGCTCGAAGATATACGACGTAGATGGCAGAGAATACATTGATTACTGTTTAGCCTACGGCCCCCTCGTTTTAGGGCACGGAAACGAAGAGGTGAAGACCGCCGTTCGAGACCAGCTTGAGAGCGGATGGCTCTACGGCACGCCGCACGAGAAGGAGATAGAGCTTGCGAAGAAGATAATAGCACATTATCCTTCGGTTGAGATGGTCAGATTTGTTAATACCGGGAGTGAAGCAACGATGGCTGGGATAAGGCTTGCACGCGGGTTTACGAACCGTGACAAGTTCGTAAAAATCGAGGGTGGGTTTCACGGCGCTCATGATTCTGTGTTAGTCAAAGCCGGTTCCGGAGCCACTACCTTTGGCATTCCGGACTCTAAAGGGATACCAAAGGACTCGGTGAAGAACACGCTTCAAGCTCCCTTTAATGATGCAGCGGCACTTTCCAGCATGTTAGAGAGGAATTCAGGTGAGGTTGCCGCAGTTATAATAGAGCCGGTGATGGGGAATGTGGGACCTATACCACCGGAAGAAGGCTATTTAAGCGAAGTGCGGAAAATAACGAAGGAGAACGATGTTTTACTCATTCTTGACGAGGTAATCACAGGCTTCCGGCTCGCTTTGGGCGGTGCGCAGGAATTCTACGGTATAGATGCAGACTTAACGATTTTGGGTAAGATTGTTGGTGGCGGGTTCCCGATCGGTGTGTTCGGTGGCAGAAGAGAGCTTATGGAACTCGTAGCACCCTCTGGAGCGGTATATCAAGCAGGAACTTTTAGTGGCAACCCTGTTTCCATTACGGCTGGCTTGAAAACGATCGAGATATTAGAGCGGGACGGAGTGCCGGAAGAAATAAACGCATGTGGTGAACGGATACGGAACGCTTTACGCGAGATAATGAGTGATTCGGGGGTTGAAGGTTATGTCTCCGGTGTGGGCTCGATGTTCAAGGTGTTTTTCAGTCCTTCGGGAAAAGAGGTAAAGAATTATGCTGATGCTTTGCGTTGCGATAAAAACAGATATATGGCGTTATTCCACAAAATGCTCGATTCCGGTGTGTTTTTGCCGCCTTCGCAGTTCGAGACGAATTTTATCAGTTTTGCGCATACTAACGAGGATATGGGAATGACGATAGAGGCGTATAAGGCGAATACATGCGTGTTCGGTTAAGTAACCCATCTATCCATCAACCGCTCTCGTTTGACATTCGGATCGCATCCTTGGCCAAGGTAAATGTTGTACAAAGTGAGCATATCCAATTTCAGCCCCATGCATTCGAGCACCTCGGTTAACAATCGGTCTGCTTGCTCGGTGAAGACCTTTGCCCATCGTAAAGGCGTGTATCGGTTAGCGTTTTCAGGATTTGCATTC
>JAENXH010000054.1 GCA_016649585.1 Methanosarcinales archaeon | reverse complement strand
GGCTTAGGACCCTGTCTCGTAGGAGTCCGCGTGTTCGAATCACGCCCCCCGCATCGCATTGTCTGACCCAAAGGTAAAATAACACACACGACTATAGTGAAGTTCAAGCTTCCCTGGTTATCCTCTTCAGTTTTCCAGCTCGTCAGAAGGATAAAGGTATAAGGACACGAGAGCAAAAATCTAAAACTTATTTATGATAGCTGAGACAATACATAGTTCAAGAAGTTTTATGAAAACCATCAAGATAATCCTGTTACTCGCACTGTTAATTTTATTGATTAGTCATGTAAGTGGAGAAGTTACTCTGGAAGTTGATGTTCCCTCAGGATGGGAGTTGCAGGAATCCTATGAAGAAGATGATTGGGGCTACTGGGGATATGGCACGGATTTTAGCGTTATCACGATATATTACGATACAAACGTTCCAGAAGAGCTCGTAGGCCATGAAGATGATCCAGATGCTTTAATTGCGTATGCGCGTGACTATGCTTTCTTCACACCGGATGATTTAGGCATAGATATTGTGGATGGGCAAACTGCTGGTTATGCTCACAGTACCACCGAGTACGGCTATGCACATTATATTGTTTATGTTAAAGAAGGTATATTCGTAGAGATAGATTGTGATATTAGTTCTGAAGATCAAGATTCAGCAACGGCGTTAATAAATAGCATATCCATCTCAACAACAGGTCCTGAGCCAACGCCAACACCCACCCCTACAGAAGAGCCGGAGCCAACCCCAACTCCAACTCCTTCCAAGGAGCTTGTAGCCTACTATCCATTTGACGGTAACGCCAGGGATTATTCAGGGAATGGAAATGATGGGACAAACCATGGTGCTGCTTTCGTTTCAGGGATCAGCGGACAGGCATTGCATTTTGACGGAACGAATGACTATGTTTCTGCACCTGTTGATATAAACCCGGACGTAATGCCAGAGGTGACCATGACAGCATGGGCTCGAGCTGATGATGATTCTGGAATGACCCTTATTTCACACGACAATGGGGGATTTGATCGCACCATAGATATTGATAACCGTGGTGGTGGAACTGGCTGGTCCGCCTTTAGCGGTTCCGGTGGTGTTTTGGGTTATCATCCTGTCACAATCGGACAATGGACTTTCATAGCAGCCGTTTACGACCAGGAGGCCAGCACAGTAAAGCTTTATGTAAATGATGCGTTATATGAAGAGACGGGTAGCCTCGGATTGGGCTGGGATTACGTTAATATTGCCAAAAATCCATCGTTCGGTGCGTATTTTTATGGCACCATCGACGAAGTCAGAATATACAATTATGCCCTCTCGACATCAGAAATAAAATCCCTCTACGGGAGCGTTTCAATACCCTCGACTCCCACTCCCACACCTTCTCCTACTCCTACCCCTACGCCAACACCTACTCGTACCCCCACACTAACACCCACACCAAGTCCATCTCCTACGCCTCCACCCGGTGTGGGGAGAATAGTGAGTCCTGCGATACTGGTGGCGACGCTAAACCCCGGCCAGTCGGTCCCAGAGCTGAAAACCTACACCACTGCGGAAGGTAAGCCAATAACAAAAGTAGACGTGCTTTTTGACTTTGATCTGACGGCAAGCATGGGCGAAGAGCTGAGCACTATGCAGACTGAGTCTCAGAACATAATGAACACCCTGCTTGAGTTCGCGCCTGATAGCGCCTTTGGCGTGGCAAGCTTTATGGACTACCCCGCGAGTTTCACCTTCGGGGATTACAGCAACACTTATGGGTCATCGGGCGACTATCCGTGGAAGCTGGACCAGGGTATAACGACGGACACGGATATGGTGCGCGCTGCGATAAACGGTCTGGAGCTGGGTAATGGACAGGATCTTCCTGAGTCTTACAGCCGGGCGTTGTATGAGACCTATGCTGATCCAAGCGTGGGCTGGAGAACGGGCGCAAAGAAAATTGTCATTATGTTCGGTGACGATATCCCACATGATCCTGCCTACGCGACTGGTATAGATCCTGGAAGAGATGGTAAGGTGGGCACGGCCGACGACCTTTACTTTGAGGATGTGGTCGCTGGTTTGAAGTCCCATGGGATAACGGTATTAGCGCTGCATTCCGGCTATGATAACAAACCGTGGCTGTATATGGCTGAGGAGACAGGGGGCATATATCACGAGTTAACCCATGCTGAGGCATCACAAATACCGGAGGCAATAGCCAGCATGGTGGAGGCCGAGGTGGAAAAGATCGGAGTACTCACATTAAAAGCCGAGGCCGGTTATGAGGATTGGGTCTCCTTTACCCCTGATATGTACTCCGACGTCAGCGGTGGAGTGACAAAGTCATTTGATGTTATGGTAACTGTTCCTGAAGGAACGAGTGGCGGCACCTATGAGTTCACGATAGGGCTGGTAGGTGATGGGACGGTGCTCGGGACACAACTGGTTACTATAACCGTGCCTGAAACGGCAACACCAACACTAAGGCCACCGCCTTCCAAAGAGCCAGAAATCTCCGAAATATCTCAACTGGAGAACTGCAACATCTCTATAAAAGAGAACGGGGATACCATAATCAGCTTCTCATTCCGGCTATCACCACGGGAAGAAGCAAATTGGCTGGCAAATCGGTTCGAAATTGCCAAAAGTATGGAGATCGCGTTAGAAAAAAGATTGAATAAGGATGCAGACGTTATCAAGATTTCGAGTAGAGAGAACACCTACATAATTCCGAATCTGATCGAACCACAAGCTAAAACGTACACCATGCCGGAATTGGACCTGATAGCACTGGAGCGAGATGTTCAAAAAGCTACTGAATGGATTATTGACGAGCAATTCCCGGCGATAAGCCTTGTACCGACAACTGCCACGATTGAATTCCCAGACGAGTACAGTGAGACGTTTGAGGGTACCAAAGTCGTTCCCGAGACGTCTCATACTATCACTGGCGAGATAAAGCCGTGGATAACGATAATTAGTCCACCATCTGGAGCTTTGCTTCAGAATGCCACTACCATCCATGTTAGGTGTAGCGATGAGATAAAAAATGTTTCGCTTTTGATTCAGGGGACGAAGTGGGAAGAAAGACTTGAAGATAACACACGTCCGTTTGTTTTCGAATGGGATATAAGCGACCCAAATGTAACTGGAGGATCCTATCGGATAGAAGCAACAGGGTTTGTTGAGAGAGAGGGGACGGAAGCAGAAGCTATAAATGACTCTACAATTATGGACGTGAAGAAGCCTGAAGTCCCAGTAGCCACAGTGATTGTTATTTTGATGGTCACTATCACTGCGGGCGCAGTCGCGGCAGCGGGAGCTGCGGCCTCTGGTATGCACGGTCTTGGTGAGCTAAGGCTCAAGTTCTCTCTCCATCGGAGCGTCTTGGCTGCAAAGTTACGCACTTCAATATTGGGTGATTTGCTCCGGATTGCATTTTGTATCCTCGCTCTTTCTGCTGCTTACACGCTACAAAGCACACTGCTTATGAAAACGGTGTCTTTCAACACGCCCTTCTCTGAAGCATCACAGAGTCTTCTGGTGCCAACTTTCGAGGGCTTTGTGCCGAATGTACGTGGTATATTCGTTTTGATCACCGCATTGGTGGGCACTGTCATCTTGGTTAGGGAAGTTGTGCAGTATTTCCTGGCATGGCTACTGGACGCTGAAGTCGGAGCGATAGTTGATCGGACTGCTACCGTTTTTATGCTCGGTTCAGGAATCTTTGGACACCCGATGGGCTACCCTCTGAGGGCAGTCATCTGGGAGGATTTGAGCCCGCGGGTAAAAGGCTTTATCAGTCTCGGAAATATCATGAGTCTGTTCTCATTGTTAGCTTTCTTTTATTATCTCTCGTTCGTATGGTATCCGGACGCGTGGTGGGTTATTTGGGTTGGAGGCGTTGGCATCTCAGCCGTGGCGATGACATTGCTCTATTCATTAATACCCTTTGTGGGAGAAGAAGGCACGGTGATCTATGAATGGAACAAACTCCTTTCAATCATATTATTTGTAATTGCGGGATTTACGTACCTATCGTTAACCCTTAACTTGTTCGATCCGTTGACGCTTCAATACAGTATAGGGATGTTTTCTCTGGGTATTTCCGGGATTATGATTGGCGGTTTGCTTATGTATAAATTTATGGGGTGGATTAATTTAATCTGATCTGATCTAACGGAACGTGAAGCTGAGCATACAATACAATAAAAGAGTTAGGAGGTGAGAAAAAATGGAAAAAAAAGACGCATCGAAAGAGGTGGAAATAAAAGACCCCGTTATCAAAAAGCTTATCAAAAAGGGTATAATTGCAGAGGACGAGAAAGTGCTTTATACTGCTCGGCAGAAGAGGTGGTATAGGTTGATCTGGCCAGGCCAGATAATCATCACTGATGTTCAGGTGATATTCTACACCATAACGTGGTTTGGTTACAATCTGGACGCGTACGGTTATGATTTCTTTCACAACATCAGCGTTAAGAAGTGGCTTTTTTCGAGTAAGATCTGTTTCATAACCCGACTTGGCGTTGCAAAAATGAGGGGGCTGCCCCATGATGCTGCAAGTGAAGCTATGCAAGCGATTGGCAGAGGCATACGGGCTCGGATTGCATTGCAAGAGGAGCCTTTACAGAAAGTGGCAGAAGTGTCGTAAAACTGCTTCATAGAGTATGTGTGTGTGGCGCGTGCATACCGAGCCATTAGAGAAATGCCCCTTGCCCCACGTTTAGTTGTACGTGGAGAGGTATTACATTACACTGGAAAAATGGATAGATTGCATTGAGATGGCTATGTGGTTAGGGGGTTGATAAGTCAAACCTTTTAGAAAAAGGTTTAATCCAAAACGCTGCGCGAAAATATAGGTTTCTTTGATCCAACTTTCTTTCTGAAAGAAAGTTTGAGGGTTGGCCCCTTATTTCAACACATCTAACAGAGCAACCCGCTCTAACACCAACATCTTCAACTTCTTCTCGCCCACCGCGTTTAGTTCATCCTCCGATATAGCAAAAAACTTCTTTAATTTATCCTTTTTTGACTCATTATGTTCTAATTCTAATTCTAATTCTAACTCCAATTCCCAGTCCTGTATTGGAGTGTCCACAATCCCGGTCTTCCTCTTCACTTCCTCAGCAACCCCCCCCAAATCTTTCTTGCTCGTGACATCAACAATAACAATCGCAACTTTTTTATCGCCTTCGGTCACGCCCATCGCCAAAGCTCGTTCTATCTGTCTCTTTCCAGCCGCATATAAAAGAATCTCCAAACTCAAATCGCTCGTTATACTCTTTCTCTGCTCTACAGCTCGTATCGCCTTCTTCACGGCGGATTTTATGTGCTCCTCTCCCGCTATCAGCTCGGCATCCATAGCTTGTATGGTCACGACGTATTTCTGAGCAAGCTCTCTCAATACAGAAAGAAAATCGTCTACCGATTTTATGCTAACGGTACCAGCAACGATTTTGCAGTTTAATTCTTGCTCTTCACTATCAGGCATTTTGCTTACTCTTAGTTAGGATTTTCATGACAGAAATTTTTGAAAACCAGCTATATATACCCCTGCTCTACAAGCACCTCTGCATTCAATATAGATGCTCCAGACGCGCCCCTTATTGTATTGTGACCCTGCACGATATATTTTATCTCGTTCTCCACGTTCCCGGCTCTTATTCGCCCTACCGATATGCTCATTCCATCTCCTGCATCCCGGTCTAACCTCGGCTGCGGGCGATCCTCTTCCTCACGCACGATTATCGGCTTATCGGGTGAGAACGGGGTTTTTATATCGGTTTTGAAGTCCAAAAATGCCTTTTTTACCTCTTCTACACTCACAGCCCCCTCAAAAGTCACCCATATCGCTTCGGTATGACCATCCATGACCGGAACTCGATGACACGAAGAGCAGATAGTAAACGGTGCAGGTTTTATCTCGGAACCCTCCAGCGTACCGAGAATCTTAAGGGGCTCACTCTCCATCTTGCCTTCTTCTTTACCTATAAACGGTATCACATTATCCAGTATTGCCATTGATGATAGACCCACATATCCGGCACCTGATATCGCCTGCATCGTTGAGACATGCACCGATTTTATTCCAAAGCGCATCAACGGCTTCAAACTCAAGGTCATAACGATCGCCGAACAGTTAGGATTCGTTATAATGAAACCGTCCCAGCCCCGCCTCGACTTTTGCGTCTCGATCAATGCTAAATGGTCCGTATTTATCTCTGGAATGACCAGAGGCACATCCTCTTCCATTCGATGCACCACAACGTTACTGGAAACTGCGCATCCGGCTTGTGCACCCTGCTTCTCCACTACACTTGCAATATCTCCCGGTAACGCAGAGAACATAACCGCTATCTCTTCGGTACTAAAAGTACCAATCGCCTTCATGGGTTTTACCACCATCTCCGCGGCTTCCTCAGGCATCTCAGAGGGAAGCACCCACGTCGCTGCATCTTTGTATCTCTTACCCGCGCTTCTCTCCGAAGCAAATAGTGCTCCGAGTTCAAACCACGGATGCCCGTCCAGGAGCTGCACGAATCGCTGCCCCACGCTTCCTGTTGCACCCAATACCCCCACTTTCACTTTTCTCATAAGCCCCATCCATAATTCCTTCTTTTCTGAGAGATTTAAATGTTAAAGGTTTTTATGAGGGTATTTAGAGTAGATATATGTACAAGGGTGATAAACAGTAATGGCAAGATTTCCAGAAGCCGAAGCACGGCTATTCCGGGTGAAAATATGCATGGATTGTAATGCACGAAATGCAGTGAGAGCGAAGCGTTGCCGGAAATGCAACTCGGATAATTTGCGGCTGAAATCCACGCACAGGGGCAAATAAATAAATAGATAAACATTCGCTTGGTTGGTTTGGTTGGCGCTCATTGCGGGAGTATTAATCTAATCCATGAGAAAGGGTAAAGTAATAGCGGTAGCGGGAAAGGGAGGAACCGGGAAAACGGCTATTGCCGCTCTGTTAATAAGGGAACTATTGAACGCTCAAGAAGACGTTTGTATATTGGCTGTGGATGCGGACGCTGATTCTAACCTGCCTGACGCGCTTGGCATATCGTATGATAAGACCGTTGGGGATATACGAGAAGGCCTGCTGGAAGAGAAGCAGCGAGACGTTACCTTAGACATACGGTCGCAATTTGAGGGTAAAATTGCGGGGATTATAGCGGAAGAAGAGCACTATGACCTGCTGGTCATGGGTCGCCCTGAAGGACCTGGTTGCTATTGCCCGGTAAATCACCTCATACGGATGATTATTGATACCCTGACGAAGAACTACGATTACACGATAATAGATTGCGAAGCAGGTTTGGAGCATCTCAGCAGGAGAACAACAAGGGACGTAGACGTCATGCTTGTTGTACTGGATACGACTTTAAAGAGCATGAAAACAGCTTTACGATTGAAAGAGATTGCGAAAGAGATAGATGTTGACGTGAAGAAACTGATAACGATAGCGAATAAGATACCCGCTGGTGCGGATAAGATGATAGTAGAGGCCGCGCAGAAATACAACCTCGAAATAGAGCGGATAATACCCTTTGACCCGCTAATCCCTGAGTACGACGCTAACGGAATACCAATTATGGATTTACCTGACAGCGCTCCTTCTGTTATCGCGGTGCGGCTGATAGTAGAGAAGCTACTGTGATGCAGAGGATGAGGAATACCGGATAAAAATGAAGATATTTGCCAGTGGAACGGTGCAAGGTGTTGGTTTTCGTCCGACCGTGTATAGAGTAGCGAAATCGTTGGGCTTGAAGGGCTATGTGCTTAACTGGAAGGGCTCATTACATCGCTTACCGAAAAGGCTCATTACATCGCTTACTCTATTTGTCAAGTTAGGGTCATTAC
>JAENXH010000053.1 GCA_016649585.1 Methanosarcinales archaeon | reverse complement strand
GCACCGTCTTTGAACTCATTAGGTGCAAGAATTGTGTTTATTGGCCTCTCTTCCGGGTGATGCAAGACCCAGGTTATCGAGACAAATTTCTTATAACCGTCCAAGTCGGATCCTACTTGCACCACATTGCCAAGTGGTTCGGTAACTTCGCCCTTAACGTAAATAGCGCCTGAAAGCATGCTCAGTCCGAGATGAGAGCCTGCATTTCCATCCACAACTATGGATCCCACTTCAGGTAGCTCCTTCCCGTTACCACCGAAATAAACGAGGTTTACTCCTAAACTCGAACCAAGCCTCGTGCCCACATCTCCCTTGATATGCACGTCTTCACCGCTTTTCAGTGCCTCCACTACTGCTTCATACGAATAACTCGTGCCGAGCTGCGAAGGGATCGTCTCAGTAGGATTGAGCCTTGCGCCTTTATGCTGCCAGATGAAGTTATACGTGAAGTCACCAATGCAGTCCTGCGGCGAACTCAATTTCAGCTCCATATACATCCATCCTCTATATAAATTGAGCTTGTTAGCTATATCTTTACTGCCTGCCCGCCTGTCTTTATCACTGAGGCGGAATTATAGTTTAAACAGGTAAGCACGGGGCATGGAATGCGAGCTTATTAAGCAGGGGTTTGAGCAGGGGAGTTGTCAGGCATTTGATTTTGCGGAGGGAAAGAATAGACGCCTATAACGCTGCAAAGGATGCCGGGTTGAGAAAAATTAGGCTTGGGAATCTCCATTTAGTCGTGCATACTCGTGAAGAATACGAGACGGTAGAAAAAATCGAGGGACGAGAAAGTCTGTAAAAATCCGGTTTATAAAACATCCTTTCTAATCTAAGTAATCGATATAGAAAAATGATTTTGTCTGAGGAAGGAGAAGAGGAACTACGAAGGAGAGCCGATGCGGAGTACATCGCCTGGTTGCAGGTAGAAGCAAAGGAAATAGCAGAGACGCTAAAGAAGCTCTACCCGGGTAGAATAAATCAAATCATCAAATCGTACGAAAAATACCTCAACCATCCCGCCTCCATGCACGTCCCGCTTGAATACGACGAGAAAGAAACAATCGAACGGCTCATTGGCAAAGAGCGTCTCAAGAATATCATTTTGTTAAAAACCGAAGCCGTTATCTTTGCACCCTCTATATTAGCTCCTCACATGGGTTCGTTAGATTACGGCGCTGCAATGTATCGCCTATTCTCACTTCACGGCTTGTGGTTTTCCGTCATCGCAATGAACGAAGAGTATCTTAACTCCGCAACCAAAAACATGCTGAGATACATGCTCGAACACGAACTCGCCCAGGGCGAAATCTACGCGGAATTAGCAGTGCAGAACATTAAAAGCCTCAGCTTAGAGCTGAAGGGTGCAATCCATGAAGAAGCGCGGATGAAAGCGATACAATGGTCTTGCATTTCGTCTGAAGAAGTGGAACAGGAAAGGCAATTGATTATTGGCCTTTCTGCACTCCATCCGTTGGTTCCTGTGCATTTCGCGTCGGCGTCACTGTTCAAATACTTGGAGGAGAATTTGGAACAAGTAACGCAGTTCGGGCAGGCCAGCCAGAACGAAACGGAGAAAGAATTGGAAATCCCCATTGAACAACTCGCTGAATGGGCTGATTCTGCCATCAATTCATTTAAGATCTTTTTGAAGGATCTGAAAAGAGAGCTAACCATGACCGGGGCGGAATACGGTATTGAAATCGTATAAGTGGTGCATATTCTCAATAAGCTTTTCTTTAGTAAAGCGTTCTTTTTAAAAGAAAGATTTGTCTATGCTACGAATAACATTTTTAGGAACCGGTGGCTCGACGCCCACGCCGAACAGGACTCCATCTGCAATAGCGGTAAATAGAAAAGGAGAGTTGATGCTGTTTGATTGCGGCGAAGGTGCGCAGCAGCAGATGATGCGAGCAAAGACCGGCATGAAGATAACTGCTATCTTCATCACGCATTTCCATGCTGACCACGTGCTCGGCATTCCTGGTCTGTTACAGACGATGGCGCTGCAAGATAGAGTGGAGCCTTTGGAGATCTACGGTCCGCGGCACGTGGATAAATTCCTCTACCATCTGCTCGCGTTGGGTTATGCAGGCAGGAGTTTTGACGTGAAAGCGATAGAACTGGAACCAGGGGATGTTGTAAGAAGAGCGGACTATGAGATACGAACGGTAAAAACGGTGCACAACGTGGTTAGCATCGGCTATGTGCTTGAGGAAGATCTGCGACCTGGTAGATTTAACAGGGAAAGAGCAATAGAACTCGGCATAAAGCCCGGCCCGCTATTTGCCAGACTACAATCAGGACGTTCGATTATCGTTGACGATAAGGAGATAAAGCCTGAGCAAGTCTTAGGACCGCCGAGACCCGGTAGGAAGATTGTTTATACCGGTGATACGAGACCGTGTGAGAGCGTGATAGAGGCGAGTAAGAACGCGGATCTGATGATACATGATGGCACGCTATCAGAGGAGACGAAGGAATATGCGATTGATTACATGCACTCTACCGCGTTAGAAGCAGCGGAAGTGGCAAAGAAAGCATCGGTGAGAAAGCTCATCCTCACACATCTGAGCGCGCGATATTCCGATTTAGATGGTGCACGTAAGCTGCGGGAAGAAGCACGGCAGGTGTTCGAGAACACTGAAGTTGCGAGTGATTTAATGACGATAGAAGTTGGATACAGAGATAAAGAATAATGTGCGAATTGAAAAATGTAAAATCGCCCCTTCCAAAAAGATACTTTGACCAAACCTTCTTTTTAAAGAAAGTTTAATGGGGAGTGGGGAGAGTAAGCCCCCTTCTGTTTCGGCAGCATTTATCTTCGCGCCTTCCTCAGGCTTGCACCCACGAGGATGGTCGTTCCATCCGCAACCATACGAATTCATCCTTACGGAATCATCACGTTGGTATGGCACGGTATCGTTTCTATACCAGAGCCAAGACTCTCGCCTTACGCCCTCTCGGCGTTCGTGTTGTATGTATGTATCCTTATGGTGGAGGGACTTTCCTCAGCCTCCTCGGTACAAGGAGACCGGCAGCTGCCCTTCCCCTCTCCCTATAATCCTCTTTATTCTATTACGATATATTTTTGCTGGTTAGTTAGCGCCTGATAATCGGTATTATATCGCTGAGTCCTCCACTATTACCTTGAGCAACGCCCTCTTTTCGCTCTTCGTAGATCCCGCCGAACGTCCATTTCGGTTCCACACCGGTCATTATTGCTGTTACCTTCGCCTTTCCATTGTAATTCTCGTTTATCCTCGCTCCCCATATCACGTTTGCATCGGAATCTAAGTCGTAGGTGAGTAACTCTACGATATCGGTTGTCTCCTTCATCGTAAGGTCCGAGCCTCCGGTCACGTGTATAAGAGCACCTTTTGCCCCTCTATACTCCGCCTCCAATAGCGGGTGACAGAGCGCATCTTCTACAACAGCCTCGGGCTTGTTTTCCGATTTTGCCGTCTCACCGACAAGCATCACGGCAACACCGCCCGCCTCCATCACTGCCTTGAGGTCCGCGAAGTCAAGGTTGACCAAAGAAGGTTGTGTAATCGTCTCTGTTATGCCCTGTATCGTCTCGGCAATCAACATATCCATCGTCCTAAACGCATCATTCACCGGAAGATTGCCTGCATATTTTATCAATTTGTCGTTTTCCAACACTATAACCGTGTCAGTAGCCTCTCTCAACCGTTCGATCCCTTCCGCAGCTCTTTTTCTTCTTATTCTCTCCGCCTCAAACGGATACGAGACCATCGCTACTACGATTGCACCTTCTTCCTTCGCTATGTCTGCTACAACAGGTGTAGCTCCCGTGCCCGTGCCACCACCCATTCCGGCGGTGAGGAACACGAAGTTTTTATTGGTTAACAATCTCCGAATCTCATCTCTGTCCAATTCCGCGGCTTTTCTACCCATATCTGGAGAGCCTCCTGCTCCTAATCCCCGGGTAAGCGACTTTCCTATTAACACCTTCTGTTCACATTTTATCGAATCCAAGTGCAGCTTGTCCGTGTTTATAGCAATCCTACTCACGCCATTTAGCCCGCCCAAGTACTCCAATCTATTCATAGAATTGTTACCTGCCCCACCGATACCAGCTATCGCAATCTGTGGTACTCCAAATAAATCATCCTCTGTTTCTGTTGACCCACTTAGTACATCTCGAGAGTATCCCATCATATCCCCCATCTTATCCTCCTTTTTTTTTTCGCTATTTTCCCACATGTAGTAATCACCTTCTTAAGAAGGAGGGGTTATATAAACTTTTCGGTCAGGAAAGTACTTTGCTTTTAAACCAGATAACTCGCGAATGGGTGAAGAAAGCCAATTCGAGCATTCTATACCGCTAAAATGCGCTATTCGCGTTCAAGACCTGTACAGTAGTCTAAAATTTCCGATACCTTTAAACGCGCAATCTTTACGGCGAAGAAAGGCGTTTACGCTATTACCTGCACCCTCGATACCTTGATAGAAGGAGAGACGACATTATAAATCTGCCGGGTATCGTCCCCGGCCATCTCTATATGTTGCAATACCTCTTGCATGTTTCCGGCGATCATCACGTGCTTAACAGGAAACAAATCACCTTTTTTAAGGCCAAAAGCATTCTGTGCAACGACGGAGAAATCTCCGGATGCTCTTGAAGCGGTGTGTGCACCTATCACATCGCTTATGAATAAGCCCTCCAGTATATCACCGAGGATTTCTTCTTTAGACGCTCTACCTTTCCCTTCTCCTTTTATCATGAAATTCGTTGCCCCGGGGGATGGCAAACTGTCGAAGCTTCGTAGAGCGTTACCTGTACTTTCTACTCGGTCCTTATTAGCGGTGTAAGAATCGTAGAGGTAATTCTTGAGCACGCCTTTTTCCACTATGGTTGTAGGTTGGGAAGGAACGCCCTCACCATCCATCTTTCTGCTGTTCACTCCTAACGGCATCGTGCCATCGTCTACAATAGTAAGCATTTCAGAAGCTATCGCCGTTCCTTTTTTGCCATGATAGGGTGATTGTTTTCGCTGCACATTCTCGGCGCTAAGTTGTGGAATTACAGTGTACGCGAAGAGGCTTTGCACTGCTTTGGGAGAGAAAACGACAGGAAGCTCCTTCGTTTTTAGCTGCTTGCCTCTTAAGCTATCCACGGCTATTTTCACTGCCTCGTGGCCTATCCATCCAAAGTCCATATCACCGAGCATTCTGCTTACCTTACTCTCGTATCCCGATATCTCCTCACTGCTGCGATCTTCACTTGCCACAACCGCTATTCCTGCGGAGACGTACGTGCCTTTATCATGGGTTTCAATGCCTTCGGAATTTAGAATGAAGATTCCATCAAAAGCTGCAGCGAAGCTCCCTTCTGTTGGTGTGCATCGAACACCTTTTTTCAACTTGTGCTCTTTCATGCCTGTTAGCATCTCTTTGCAGTACTCTATCGCATCCTCGCTACCGCCCTCAACGCCAAGGAGGTCAACTATTCGTTGATCAAACGTTTTTTCGGGTTCCTTGTAGCCCTGCTTTGACGTTCCTGTCGCGGGTGTGGGTAAGCCAGCAAAATACGTATCTTGCTCTGATACCCGCGCTTGTTTTAGTGCATGCGCCACACATTCCTCTATTTTGCCTTTTTCCAAAGCGGTAGTGTGTGAAAAGCCTATCTTATTAGCTATTACAACGCGTACGCCGATACCAGTGCTTTTAATATGCTTTACCTTTTTTACTTCCTCGCGCTCAAGGTCAATGCTAAAAACATCGCTCAGTTCTCCATAAATCTCTACCTGGTCGCAGCTTTCTAACGCCAGTTTCAGTCCTTTATGCATGAGGTCAAGCATTTTCTTTTTCTCCTGCGGTTGGTTATAGGGCACCAGCCAAATCGCATTGATGCATACAAGTTCGCGGGTGTCCACGGGTTCCAAAACGTTCTTAAATTATTTGGCTTTATCCTCTCCTAAAATATTAGAGGAAGGATTATATTAAACACCATGGCGAATCCGGTAAAAGAAGGCGAACTTGTGCATTTGATAGACAAAAAGGGTAGGAGCTATCGTATTTTATTGGATGCAAGATCATCTTTCACGTTCCGTCACGGAACAATTTCACATGATACGATAATAGGATTGGATGACGGAAGCGTTGTGAAGTCGAATTACGGTGAGAAGTTCTTGGTCATCAGACCCACGTTGGCAGAATACATAGCAAAGATGCGGAAAGGTTCGCAGATAATCTACCCCAAGGACATTGCTGCTATTTTAATGCTTGCTGACATATTTCCGGGTGCAACGGTGTTAGAGGCGGGAATAGGTTCCGGAGCGCTTACGATGGCTTTGCTGCGTGCGGTGGGCGCGGATGGGAAGGTAATATCTTATGAACGGAGAAAGGAATTCTTGAAGATCGCACGCAACAATATCGAAACGTTCTTCGACACGGTGGAGAGCGCGGGAAAAGAGTGTTCCGGGGAGCTGATAGTGAAGGAGAAGGACGTTTATGAGGGTATAGAAGATAAAGAACTAGACCGGATACTACTGGACCTCCAAGAGCCGTGGAGAGCGTTGAAACATGTAGAAGAATCGCTTAGAAACGGTGGAATCCTCCTTTGCTACAACCCCACAGTGCTGCAGATATTCAAGCTGTCAAAACGGCTGGAGATGAAGTACGCGCAGAGCTTTCGCGTTATGGGTATTTATGAGGTCATTATGCGGGGCTGGGAGGTTAAAGGGAGGAGCATACGTCCGGAGCATAGAATGGTCGCTCACACGGGATTTATCTTTGTGGCGAGGAAATGTTCTCCAGTGGAGTAAAAGCTGTTGTAAACGTGCTCTTTTAGTTCGGCTATGCTGGAAGAAAAGAACAAATGACTGTTACATGAACAATCAGTGCATCCGAAACGAGCTATGGAATCCAGGTACATGCTTAGGTTGGCTGCGATTTCACATTCTTTTCGCTCCGCAGTTTCTGCACATATCACTTCCCTTATTTCTACTGCCGGGTTCGCCAGGAAATAATCGATGTGCCAGTGTAGCTTTTTATTATTACCAATGTCGCGCATGTGCCTTCCTATCCTTCGCTCTAATCCGGAAAGTGCAGAGCCGACGTACGCGTAAAAACCTTTTTTTAACGTTATGCTGCCCATTTTGCCTATTTCTATCTCTGTTTCCGCATGGTTTTCTATGATGAGCACGTAGGTGCCTTTCATTTCTTTTTCACTTATTTCATTGAGCGCAGGTGTTAAAGACGCATCGCTCGCATTAGAAATAAATACCAAACTCTAATTAGAATAACAACTGCAAGAAGGCATATCATTATTAAATGGGTGGAAGAAGTAATAATAGGGGGGGATTAGAATGGAAATATCAAAAGAGAAGATGGTAAGGGATGTAATGACGCGAGGTGTCATTACTGTATCGTTTGACACACCTGTGAGTAAAATTGCCAGAATTTTGGTAGATAAAGACATATCCGGCGTTGCGGTAACTGCGCCAGACGACGAGGTAGTGGGAGTGATATCAGAGATTGACATCATAAAAGTTTTCGACCAGGATTGGAAGGAATTAACGGCGGAGGATATTATGTCCCCCTTTGTGAGGGCAATAGACCCTGAAACGACGATAAATAAAGCCGCAGATATTATGAGGGATTTGAATATCCATAGATTATTGATACTTCATAGGGCCCCAGGTCGAAGTTATGGTGTTCCCGTAGGGATATTATCTGCAAGTGACATACTGAGAGCGATTGTCAAATAACAATAGTATTCAATTAAAGAACTTTTAGCTTCTAAAACAGATGTTGTCCAATCGGAAAGGGCGTGAATGAAGAAGAAATTTAACATTTATTGCAAGGTTATTATTATAATATAGCGATGAGGAAAGAGCGAATAGAGG
>JAENXH010000052.1 GCA_016649585.1 Methanosarcinales archaeon | reverse complement strand
GATTACATACTCTCGATTTGCTACCCGGGATCGGGAAGAAATTGATGTGGGCGATAGTGGAAGAGCGTAAGAAAGGAGCGTTTTCCGGCTTTGAAGACCTCACCAAACGCGTTAAAGGACTTCATCATCCTGAAAAGATACTTGCAAAGCGAATAGAAGAGGAAATAACTGAGGAAAACACCAAATACAAACTCTTTACGTCGTAAATTAAACCTTTCTTTGAGAAAAGGCGAATAAAAATTTTTAAAAAAAGAAAATAAAAGAAGAGGAAAAAAAACTTATTGTCTCTTCTTTATTCCTATTCTTATTGTAGCTATAGCGACTACCGAAAGCAAGCCGATGAGTGCGATGAGGCCGATTGGTGTTAGTATTGGGACAGCTTCTGGTGTAGGCGTTGGTCTTGGTGGTGGAGCGGCTTTTTCCAATGTGAGAAGAGCCCATTCTGTGATAATTACTGGTTCTCCTCTTCCTGATGATGTTTGCCATGAACCATAGGTTGGCCCGGCTATCTTATTTTGCTGTGCCACTATCACATCTGAGAAGTCCTCAAACCAGTCTATGCCATCGAATGTGTCTATGCCCATGTATTCCAAGCCCTTCATCGTTGTGTACATCGTGTGATATTGTGCAGGTGTGCCGTTCCATCCTGGTGGTGTATTTGTCCCACTTGCATCATTCCAATGCCTTACAAGATAATCTGTTGCATTAGTAACTCTTTGCGTGGAGGGGGCATCTCCAACGAATGCCATCTCAAAGATGAGGGTGCCGGTTTTATATATGTTCACCCCAATCGGGTCACCGGGATAACTATACCACGAACCCCCATCATTCGTGTCCCCATCAACATCATCTTGGAGATGATCAATATACACATCAAGTTCTGTTTTCACCCAGTCTGGAATTGTGCATCCGAAATCCTCAGCTTCACCAAGACCAATGGTTGCGTAGCCTGAGTTGGATTGGTCACCGTGGTAGGCTCCGACGTCTGCACCATTGTCAACAGCACTATAGTCCCACCCGCCTTCCCATACGATGTTAGGAACCGGAGATTCGACCTGCCCAAATGCCAGCCAGTCTACTATATCTTGTGCAACTTGTCCGTATGTCCATCCGTCAACAGGGCTACCTGGTACATTCACGACCCTATTTGGTGTGCCACTTGCTGATATTGCGACTAAGAGGAGTCCTGTGCTGTAAGTCTCACGACTTGTACCATGTCGTGCACATACCCTACTCCATTACCAGTGGTATCCGGGTCATCCACCGTACCCGTCGCTCCAGTTGTATGATTTTGGGGGCTTATGTCAACAACTGTTAAATGTGCGAATGTCCAGTTTAGTCCATCCATGACATTCTGATGATACTCATAGTCTGGATCAAACGGTGAGTCATATCCCAGCTCATAAGCACATTCCTGAAGTTTATACAATGCCAAACCCGTACCTGCCTCCAGTTCACCATAATATGCGTTCCAACTGCCATAATTTGGGTCTCCAGGATTGAGATTTTGCTGTGCAACAAGCCACACCAATCCATCGCTAATTGCCTGTTCTATTTCTGCCTCAGTAGCAGCGCTCGCGGTCATCGGAAACGCTGCGAATACAGACATTACTAAAATCGCTGCAATAAAAATCCCTATCTTTTTAGTATCCATTTTTCCTTCTTTCACCTCCTATTATCTTTAAGCAATTCTGCTAACTTTAAACTGTAATACTTATGAGGGTATATATAAAAGTTTCTGGAAATACTTTTGCACTTGTGGAAATATGGATTGTGCATTTATGCGAGCGCGGGAGGGCTAAAAAAGTGTATGAAGCGATACCCATTTAGGCGTGATAGGCAAGGTATACGTAGAGCTAAAGGAAGGAAAAGGGGATGTATTGGTAAATACGAATCCGTTCGTCGAGCCGGATACGCAATATTCGGTACGAGAAGCAGTAACAATTGCGGAGGACTTCACGGATATAAACATCTCGAATACCGATATCATCATCTCATTTGACCTCAATGGCACGTTGATAGGTGGCCCGTCAGTCGTAGCCACTACTACTTTTGCCACCATCGCTGCAATGGAAGGCAAGATGGAGGTGGAAGAAGTATCAACAATTGGTGAAGCGGTGACGTACATGATCGCAGAATATGATTTTAAAATCTAAATTCCCCGTATACTGTTATTCTAAGAGTGGATTAAAAATATTCCGTAAACTTTATATATTCGTCTTTTGTACCTTACTCACACTGATGAAAAAGAAGGTTAAGGATAGAGGGCTGGGTACGGTGCTTCACGTTATGGATAAAAAGTTGATTGTGAAAGGCGGTAAGCTAAAAGTAAAGAAGGTGATCAATTCCATAGTCGTAACAGAGGATAAAAGGAAAATAGGAAAGGTTTACGATGTTTTTGGACCCGTTAATCGTCCTTACGTAGGCATAACGATTTTTGGAGGAATGAAAGAAGAGGAACTGAAAAAGCTTGTACATAAAAAATTATTTGTTCTCTGATTGATCGAGGTGAAGAAGGGGAAAGGAGATGCCTGAAAAGAATGGCGCAGAAAGCGTTGGAGAGGCACGGGGGAGATCAGAGGTAGATAGAGAGCGTTTACAGATGCTTAGTGAACGCCAACGACGAAAGAGATTGGGCGCAGCAATAGGAAAGCAGCGTTTACACGCGCAAGAGGAGATAGACCGATTGTCATCATTGCTTTCTATACCTGAGCAAACGAGAGAAGGCAGCCAGGCAATATACCGTGAAGCGTGGGAGAATGATTTGATTCATGGGCGTTCAATAGAGAAGATACTGGCTGCATCTATTTACATGGCGTGTCGCACACATAATGTGCCGAGAACGCTTGACGAAATAGAAAATGCAACAAAGGTAGGTAGGAAGGATATAATAAAGACTTGCAAGTTATTGGCAAAGAGGCTCGATGTGAGGCTTGCTCCATCATCTCCTCTGGAGTATGTAGGCAGATTTTGTGCTAAACTGAATTTGGAGAAGCATGTAGAGGAACGTGCACGGGAGATAATAAATGAGGCGTTGGAAAAGGATATAACAAGCGGAAGAGGCCCTACGGGCATAGCGGCATCGGCGATTTACATAGCGGCAATATTATGTGACGATAGGAAGACGCAGAAAGATGTCGCTGAGGCCACAGGTGTCACAGAAGTGACTTTACGTGTACGGTACAAAGAGTTAGCAAGAGAATTAGGAATAAAAGCAGAGTAGACTGACGGACGGACTGATGGTATATCTGTGCGGAAATCCAGATGACTTAATTTATAAGGAGTTGAGCAGATCTAATGGAAAAATTTGAGGTGATCCCTGCAGTAGACTTAAAGGGCGGCAGATGTGTCCAACTGCGGCAGGGTAAAAAAGAAGACGTGATCTTCTCTTCAGTCCAGAATCCCGTTGAGATAGCGAAAAAATGGGTGACGCAGGGCGCGAGCAGGTTACATATAATCGATCTGGATGCTGCGTTACAAGAAGAGCAGAATAATTTCGAGATGATTGCACGTATAGCGGAGTCAAAAGGAGTGCTGGGGAAAGTAAAGATTCAGGTGGGCGGAGGAATCAGGTCTTATGAAGTAGCGGTTACGCTGCTCGGGATAGCTTCAGGCGTAGGTGTAGATAGGATAATTTTTGGGACTGCTGCGCTGAAATCACCGCATCTTATAGAGACCGCAGCGGATGAATTTTCTCCCGGGCGAGTAATGGTTGCGCTGGATGTGATAAAGGGAAAAGTGACGATAGACGGGTGGCGAGAGGTAACAGGAATAGATGCGAAAGAAGCGGCGAAGCACGCAGAGCGAATAGGCGCAGGTAGTTTGCTGTTTACGAACGTAGACGTTGAAGGTTTGATGAAAGGCATAGAACCGAAGATTATAGAGGAGTTTGTAAGTTCGGTGAGCGTTCCGGTGGTGATAGCCGGCGGAGTAAGCAGTGTGGAGGATGTGATGCGAATAAAAGATGCAGGCGCAAGCGGAGTGGTAATAGGGAGCGCATTGTATAAGGGCAAAATCGAGTTTAAGGATGTGGTGAGGAAATTTTAGAAGAACTTTTAGAACTTGTTTTTCTTTTCCGTAAAGGCTTTTCTTTTTCTAAAAGAAAAGGGTTTATACGCCGCCGACAGGACTCGAACCTGTGACAAGCCGGTTAACAGCCGGGCACTCTACCAACTGAGTTACGGCGGCATTCGCGATTCCGCATTACCTTCTTCTCTATCTATTTGGTATATTAAAAGGTTTCAGTCAAGCTCATTCGACCCGTAATGAAACCGCTTTAATTTGTCTTTCCCCCGTTCGAGCATGAAATTCGCCTTTGACAGGATAAAATCCAGATAGGCCTCGCTGCAAAACATTTCGTCGTCTTTACCCAGTGGGACGTCCATCCTTTCCGTGCTCATCATCTCCACCATTACTTTTTCATTATCTTTTGTAATCGCCTTTATACCGCTGTATTTAAATCCTGATTCAACCGCTATCCGTAACAACGCCGTTGCCTTATCCAAACTTCCACACGCCACGTGCACTATCGGCGATTGCGCTATTAACCATATCTCGCCTTTTATGGGTGGTGTTGCATCGCTCATCGCCTCTAACACTTCCCCCTTCTTTACCTGGCGATGCCACTTGCCAATAAACCTCGCTTCTCGCTTGGCGCCTATTTCAGGTAAGCAAATCAAAACTATCCTGCCTGAGCAACTGCTCGTTGTAAAGAAACCGTCAAGGCTGTTTATCTTCTCGAGTATCGCCTCCACTTCCTCGTCTGCGCCCCGTATCCGCAATCTCTCAAGCGCCCGCTTCTTCTGCTCTTCAACTACCAACTTGTGAAATCCTCCGGCGCTACTTCGTTAATTTTATCCATTTTTATTCGGAATAATTCCGAAAGTTATTTATATTGCCTCCTCCACAAACCATACTAAGCGAAAAATGATAGAAACGTTCCTCGTTATCGGGATGATAATTGTATTCACGATGCTGCTATGTTTATACCGGGCGGCATTGGGACCGGGGGTGTATAACCGTATTGCAGCCACGAGCGTGATAGGGACAAAAGCTGTTGTGCTCTTAGTTGCTATTGGCTATATATTCGAAAGACCCATGTTCGTTGACATCGCACTTCTATATGCAATGTTAAACTTTATTGGCACTTTACTTATGGCTAAATATTTAGTGAGGGGGGAGTTATGCACAGCATAGATATAATATCCACGGTGTTAATGGCCGGTGGGGCGTTCTTTATGCTTACTGGAGCACTGGGGCTATTGAGGCTCCCTGATTTTTATACGCGGCTACACGCAACCGGGAAGTGCGATACGCTCGGAGAAGTTCTTATAATAGTTGGTTGTATGGTTTATCAGGGATGGTCCTTTATAACCATAAAGCTCTTTTTCTTGATGCTTTTCATTTTTATCGCTAATCCGGTGGCCACGCATGCAATAATGAAAGCTGCGTATGTTACCGGCGTGAAGCCGTGGAAGAAGGGAGATGAGAGGATGTGAAGGGGGTGATAAGATGAGCAAAAGTGAAAAGGCGTTTCCAATGATCGTAACTTTTTGTATTATGTTTGTATTCTGGGTGCTCTTATCAGCCTGGGTTTCTTCTCATGAAGCTCCTGGGCATTTCAATCTTCTGCATGTATGTGAGGGCATAATAGCGGCATTGATCGTTACGGTAATCTCGCACGAACTATTGATACCAGAGAAGGGCGAGAAAGTGCTTGTGAAAACCCTCAGATTGATTCCATACCTCGGGTGGGAATTGTGGCAGATAGCTTTGGCAACCTTTGATGTCACATACCGTGTCTTACATCCGAAGATGCCGATAGACCCTCGAATAATAGAATTTGAAACCACTTTGAGAAGTGACTTCGCGCTCACCACCTTAGCTAATTCCATCACCTTAACTCCGGGGACGATAACAATATTAGTGGAACCGGAGGCGGGTAAATTTGTGGTTCACGCAATAGCGCAGGCGCCAGCAGACGCCCTATTAGTGGATCAGACAATGCAAAGGAAAGTGGCACACGTTTATATGGAGGAGTAGTAAAAAGCGAAACGGTGTTGTAATATTATAAAAAACAAAAAAGGGGGAAAAAGATAAATGATAGTTCCGATTGACCTTGCACTGCTGTTTTTCCTCGTACTGATCGCGATAGCAGCGATAACGGTGAAGGACCTTTTAGCTGCAATTGCTCTCCTTGGCGCTTATAGTTTCGTTATGGCTTGTGTTTGGGTGGAGATGAATTCCGTGGATGTGGGGTTTACCGAAGCTGCTATCGGCGCCGGTGCGACAACCGCTTTAATGGTTGCCGCTTTATCCAGAATAGCGAGGTGGGAGAAGGGATGAAACTTCTACCTATAGTGGCGCTCATTTCCGTAATCCTTCTGGGCTCTTTGTTTGTGTACGTAGTGGAGGATGTACCCGCCTTTGGTGACCCGTATTCTCCTCCAAATAGGTATATCAACTTGTCCATCGGTATTGATGCAGAAGGATTAGAGAGCAGCTTAGATGCGGGTGTTCTTCCCGCGGAGTTGAGAACCAAAATAGAAGAGATCGGTTACACAAAGGAGAACGCTTTTCCATCCTTAGAAGAAGGGAAATATGAGATTGAGCGAAAAGAAGGAGAAGGAGAGGAAGGATGGGATGTGCTTATCATGAAGGAGGAGTTGTATTATCCGGGACTGGAGAAATTTTATTTTATTAAAGAAGACGGTGAAAAATTGTGGGTTTACAGGTATTCGATTCCTGTGCGGTGGCAGGAGAAATGTGAGGAGGAGATGACCACGCCAAACATGGTAACTGCGGGTCTTGCGGATTACAGGGGTTATGACACACTTGGTGAAACCGCCGTTATTTACACTGCCGCTGTTTCTGTTATCTTGTTATTAAGGAGGCGAGGGAAGCTTTGAGCGCCGAGAAGAAATATGGGCGGGACGTTGTAATAGAAACGATAGCGCGGCTGATGATCCCTTTTATTCAATTATATGGATTATACGTGATGATGGGAACGGAAGGCGCAGGAGGAGGTTTTCAGGGAGGAACAGTAATTGCAGCTTCTTTTGTTTTATACGTCACTGCTTTTGGCATTACCAGAGGCAGGAAGAATTTCCCGGAGTCCTGGAATGTCGCTTTTAAATGCCTCGGATTGTATCTCTACGCAGGAATAGGTCTTTTATGTATTATTTTCAGTCTCGGCGTAGCGGAGTATCTGAACTATGCTGCAGTTCCTCTTTCTAATATAATTGGTCATGCGGATACGAGAGCGTTGATGATAGCAGACGTAGTGGAAATAGGGATAGGGATGACGGTGATGGCAGCATTTGTCTCTCTATTCTTTGATCTCGCGTGGAAAGAAGAAAGCGTGGAGGAAGAAGAAGGCGGTGCGGAGGAATGATAGAATGGATAGTTCAGCACATACTTGCAAAATATAATTACTGGATTGCCATCGTTCTCATGCTTATCGGTTTCTACGCAATGATAGCAAAGGAGAATTTGTTGAAGAAACTTATCGGGCTAAGTATATTTCAAACCGCTATTTTCCTGTTCTACGTATCCCTTTCAGATGTAGGAACTGGATGGGGACTACGATTTGGAACTGCGCCGATCGTATGGGAGCATGGGATCCACGAAGGCTACATGTACGTGAATCCATTACCGCATGTGCTCATGCTTACCGGTATAGTAGTAGCTGCGGCAACGCTCGCGGTTGCCCTCGCCCTGGTAGTGAGATTGTACGAGGAATACGGGACAATAGAAGAAGAAGAGATAATGGAGATGGAGATGGATATAGAAAGAGGAACCTGATAAATATGTTGCCAATTGAGCAGTTTCCCGTGCTCGCGGTTGCAATATCGCTGCTTTCTGCAATAACTATTTTGCTTGCTGGAGGGATAAACAAGAAAT
>JAENXH010000051.1 GCA_016649585.1 Methanosarcinales archaeon | reverse complement strand
TTATATTAAAAGAGTTCGCGATGTATTGACCCTTTATTTGCCAAATGAAATGGTTCGCGATGTATTGACCCTTTCCAAGTAATAACCACGTATTATAATAAGAGGCTGAAAAAATGAGAGTTAAAGTAGATATGGAAAACGATGCGCTCTACTTTAGATTGTGTGAAGAGCCCGTAGAAGATAGCGAAGAAATAGCGCCAGGTATAATCATGGATTACGATAAAGAAGGCAAAGTTGTAGGCATAGAGATATTAGGGATAAAAGGTCGTTTTCCGATAGAGGAATTATCTCATCTAAAGGTAGAAATGCCTACGGTGGCATGAGATGACGATGCCATGTATAGGTGGAACCTCAACCTTTATTCACGATTAGAGTAATGGCGTCATTGCCGCAAACACGCTTCCAAAAACGCTTTAAACGGTGGTGACGGCTTATTCGGCCTCGACTTGAACTCTCGATGGAACTGCGTAGCGAAGAAGAACGGATGCCCATCTATTTCCACGATCTCCATCCTCATACCACTCCGGTCAGAGCCTGAGAAAATCAACCCATCTCGCTCTATCTGCTCAATATATGCAGGATTTACCTCATAACGATGCCGATGCCGTTCTACTATCTTGTTCTTACCATAGATCCGCTCTGCTAACGTATCCTTCCTTATAAAGACTTCGTAATCGCCCAACCGCATCGTGCCTCCCATTTCGTCCACCTCTTGCTGCTCTTCCAGCAGGTCTATTACGGGATGCCGCGTCTCACAATGCTCGGAACTGTGTGCGTCTTTCAGACCTGCGATGTTCCTCGCAGCCTCTATCACCGCTAACTGGAATCCAAAGCACAAGCCCAAAAACGGAATCTTATGCTCTCGCGCGTACGCGATCGCATTTATTTTACCTTCCACGCCTCGCACGCCAAACCCCCCGGGGACGAGTATGCCCTGGACATCCTCAAAAAAAGGATCCAAACCGTCAACATCTTCTAAATCTTCCGCCTCTATCCATTTCGTCTCTACGTTGCACCCCAACTCTGTAGCTGCATGTTTTATCGCCTCTTTTATGCTCAAATATGAATCCTCTAACTCCGCATACTTCCCAACGAGCGCTACGCACAATTTCCCACCTTCAGACGATTTCTTCCTCCGCTCTACCATCTGCGCCCATTCGTGATCTTCTTCCGTTAGCTGCGTTAACTGCAGCTTTCTCATGGTGTACTCTGCAATGCCTTCTTGCTCCAGCAAGAGCGGCACCTCGTAAATATCTCCCGCATCCGGTGCGCTAATCACCGCTTCCTTCTTCACGTTACAGAACATCCCGATTTTCGCCTTCACATCCTCTTTGAGCGCTTTTTCACAGCGGCATACAATGATATCCGGCTGCAGCCCTAATTCGCGAAGTGCCTTCACCGAATGCTGTGTCGGCTTCGTCTTTGGCTCGCTCAAGAGCGTAAAAGGTACTAACGTTACGTGAACGAACAGAAAATCGTTTCCATTCTCCTCGCCCTGCATCTGCCTGACCGCTTCCAGGAACGGCATGCTCTCAATATCGCCAACCGTCCCGCCTATTTCCACCAGGCAGACATCCGCACCGCTCTTCTCCGCAACCTCCCTTATCCGTGCCTTTATCTCATTCGTCACATGCGGTATTATCTGCACCGTCTGTCCCAGATATTCTCCCTTCCGTTCGCGCTCGATCACTGCGGAATAAATAATGCCCGTGGTTATATTATGCTCCCTGCCCAGCTCTACATCCATGAACCGTTCATAATGACCCAAATCGAGATCAACCTCCGCGCCATCACCTAAAACATACACTTCACCATGCTGAAACGGATTCATCGTTCCCGCATCTATGTTTATGTACGGGTCAATTTTTATTGGCACGATGTTGTAGCCTCGGTTCTTCAATATTCTACCGATGGAAGCCATGGTAATACCCTTTCCAAGCCCGCTCATCACTCCCCCGGTCACTACTATATACTTCATCATCAGCCCTTTATCTCAGTTCCTCTTTGGTAATACATATAAATAAGAAAAGGTTCTAATTGTTCTGTTAAAAATTGTAAATAACGATAAAAAGGAAGAGCAACGCGGCGATTAAGGCGCTGACAAACAAATAACTTGGTGCATCGCTGAAGATGCCTATATGAAGAATTAAAACGACCAAAACAAAAAAGATAACCGCAGCACATGCTGATACCGCCAATCGCGATAAGAGCACTCTTTCCTCTGCGGAAATTGCAAATTCCTTCTTTTCCTTTCTCTTTTCCTTTTCCTTGCTCGTTACATCTCCCAATTCCCACTCTTCTCTCTCCCGCTCTTCTCCCTTTTCCTTCTCTTTTGACTCTACTATCTCCACGCCAAAACTCCGCTTTGTCGCTCCGTATCCCGTGCTGACGAATATCGCCCCGGTTCCCGACTCATTTAACGCTCCTGCATAGCTCTTGGGCAGTCTTACAATTGCTGCTATCTTCTCCTCGTCTATTACGTACACCTTATCCTGCATTATCATCAACTTGTCCTTTATCCCCGTGCTCAGCGAGAAATGCACATGTGTTGGCTCTCCACGATTAATTACAAGTAGCTCAAAGCTCGTCTCCTCTCCTGCTTTCAGCGGAATCCTCAGTACTTCATGCCCAAACTCTATCGAATTCAAACTCGTTCTACTCAGATATATCTTCTGCTGTATTCTTTCCATCTCCTTTTCACTAATCGCCCGCCTGAAGGCACTAATCAAATAATGGAATTTGTAAATTGTATATTCACTCAAATAGAGCTTTGCCTGAGTTCCGGCGGCAGGAGATTAGGAATGCCTTCCGCAATAGGATAACGCTGGTCGCATTTCCGGCAATATAAACTCCCGCTCACAATCTCGCCCTTCTCATCCTCCTCTTCCATATTCAATTCCAAATCGCCCTTGCACACGGGACAGGCAAGTATATCCATCAGCTCTTTCTTCATCTCGTATCTTATGTACCCACTATTTTTAAAGGATGGATTAAGTTAAATGTAACGTTCTTGCTAAGCTAAGGATGAAAGAGAAGGAAGAATGAAAAGTAGAATGTTTGTGCCCTCGAACCGTTTGGAAATAATAGGCGTAGGTGGGCTTCCAGAGATCAAAGAAGGCAACGACTTAACGCGTTTATTTCTTGACGCTGTGGAAGAGGGAAAATTGGAATTAGAAGACGGCGATGCAATTGTCTTCACTTCTAAAATAATGGCAAAGAGCGAAGGCAGAGTCGTTGACCTTTCCGGTGTGCGTGTGAGCGGTGAAGCGGAAAGAATGGCAAAAGAAACAGAAAAAGATCAAAGAATCGTTCAACTTGTACTCAATGAAGCAAAAGCAATCGTAAGAATGATGAGAAAGCACGTTATCGTAGAAACAAAGCATGGTTTTGTCTGTGCAAATGCGGGAGTTGACGAGTCTAACGTTGAGGAAGGAAAAGCGGTATTACTACCAAAAGACCCGCAGAAAAGCGCTCGGCTGCTTAAAGATGAAATAGAAGAGCGAAGCGGTAAAGCAATTTCCGTCTTGATCGCCGATTCGTTCGGCAGAGCATTTCGCGATGGAGTAACGGGCATCTGTATAGGTGTCTCGGGCATTCCTGCTCTGGTGGATAGGAGAGGAGAAGAGGACCGATTCGGAAAAATCGCGCAGATAACAAAAGAAGCGATTGCAGATGAGATATGCGCGGCGGCGAATCTCGTAATGGGTGAATTCAAAGAGGGCGTACCAATAGCGATTGTCCGCGGGTTAAAGTTAGAGCGATGCGAACGTGATATACAAGAACTTCTGTTCAACAAGGAGGACGATCTCTTCAGGTAGCGTTTATACAAAACTTTTTGTTAGTGATATTATATGGTAATATTATAAACAGAGAAAGGACTATGGTTAAAAGATTGGTGGCACTTGATGAGAACAAATGCATTGGGTGCATGGAATGTATGTTTGCCTGTTCGAGGCGGGTAGGCAGAGGTGGTTTTGACAAATCCGCGATACGCGTGAGGTCTGCCGGTGGCATAGAACGGGGGTTTGTGATTGTTGTCTGTCGGGCATGTGAGAATCCACCCTGTGCGAAGGTCTGTCCTACAGAAGCGCTAAAGGCGAGAAAAGGCGGAGGCGTGATCTTGGATGAAGATACCTGCATTGGCTGTGGTTTTTGTGTGCAGGCGTGCATTATGGGCGCTATTTTCTGGGATAATGAGAGGAACAAGCCGATTGTGTGTAAATATTGCGGAAACTGTGCGGATTATTGCGTGCATGATGTAATTGGTCTGGTTGAGCTGGAGGCTGATGCTTAGTTAGTTAGAGTAGAGGATTGAGAAAATGAAAGCAAAAGATATGAACAGGGTTTTGTATGTGGATTTGACGAAGAAAGACATTAAGATAGAGGATAGAACAGATCTATTCGATAACTATTTGGGTGGTTCAGGTGTTGCGATAAAGCTTTTGGAGGAAGAATGCCCCCAGGGTGCAGACCCTTTAAGTGCATCGAACCCGATAATTTTTGCCGTTGGGCCACTCACAGCTTTATACCCCTCAGCCTCGAAGACCGTGGCAATGTTCAAATCGCCGTTAACCGGTAATCTTGGGGAAAGCCACTGCGGTGGAAGAAGTGCAATGGCTATTAAATTTGCTGGCTACGGAGCGATGGTCATCAAAGGTGCGAGTGACATTCCGGTATACCTGGCAATACATGGCGATGATGTAAAGTTTAGAGATGCTTCTGCTATCTGGGGTGTGGAGGCACAAACCGTTGGCAGGATTTTACGAGAAGTGGAGACGGGTTCTGGGACGCGATCAATTATACGCATTGGAAGCGCGGGTGAAAAACTGGTGCGGTATGCCTGTGCGGTATGTGAGACCTATCGTCATTTCGGGCGACTTGGCTTGGGTGCGGTGATGGGCTCGAAGAAACTGAAAGCTCTGGTTATATCAGCAGATAAGAGCGTAGAAATACCGGAAGCTAAAAGAAAGGAGTACAAGCAGGTTTTCGATGAGATACAGGATGTTGTGGTGAAAACGGATGCAATGGAGAAATATCATGATTTAGGCACTTCTGGGAAGATTTATGACTTGAATAAAATCGGAGGCATGGCCTATAAGAATTTAGAGTCTGCAAGTGCACCGGAGGAGATTGCGAGAGAATTATCAGGCGAGAACTTTGCGGAAAAGTTGCTTTCAAGGCGCGTTGCATGCTCTCAATGCCCTGTGGGTTGTGTTCATTTAGCATCGCTCAGGGAGATGTACGAACCCGGTTATTATTTCAAGACCACGACCATCGTCTACGATAACGAGCCAATTTGGGCAACCGGGTTTATGCTTGGGCTGAAGAGAGCCGAGGATTGCCTGAGGCTGATCGATTTGGTTGATAGGGTTGGCATGGATGTGATGAGCACAGGAGTGATATTAGCATGGGCGACTGAGGCGTATGAAAAGGGAATAATAACAAAAGAGCATACCGATGGTCTTGAATTCAAGTGGGGCGATGTTGGGGTGTATTTAGAAGCAATACGCAAGATCGTGGGGATGCCCAATGCCTTCTATCAAAATCTGGCTAAGGGCGTTGAGCGCGCATCGAGTGTTTACGGCGGGCAGGATTATGCACTTGCATTTGGAGGGAATGAGATGCCTGAGTACCATACGGGCATTGCATGCTACCTGAACAATCTCACGGGTGCGAGGCACAGCCATCTTGATTCCGCGGGGTACGACCTCGACCAGAAATTAATGGGGAAAGAATTTGGTGTTGAAGAGGTTGTGGAGAAGTTACTGGAGGAAGAGGAATGGCGACAAATACTGTCAAGCCTCGTGGTATGCTTCTTCGCACGGAAAGTTTACTCGCCTGAAATAACATTGAAGGCTTTAGATGCGATCGGGGTTGAAGACTGGACAGCAGAGAAATTAGAAGAGCTTGGCAGAGAAATCCATCGTGCTAAAATGGACTTCAAGTTCAGAGAAGGTCTTGACCTCGACAAACTTCGCATACCGAAGCGAATTTTTGAGGTACCCACACCGCACGGGTTCTTAAAGGAAGAGGAGCTTAGAGAAGCTATTGCATTCTATAAGGAGAAAATTGGAAGAGGATAAGCACTGGCATATGAAGATACATGATACAAGATGCATGAGGAGAATGCATTTCAGACTTGAAGATAACGTGATAGCTTTATCCAGAAGAGGAATCTGGTCATAAATCATAGTCATGTATCGTGCATCCGGCATCTTGAAACTTGGCAGCTAATCAAACACGGTGTTTTTATTTATCCCTTTCTTAGTATTGCTATGGCATTCTGGGATAAGCATGCTGAGACGCTACCGCGAGATAAACTTGAGGAATTGCAGGTTAAGCGTCTGAAGGATACGGTGGCCCGCTGCAGGAAATCAATCTTCTACAGAAACCGTCTGAAGGACGTGGACGAATCGCAGTTCAGTAAGCCCGAGGATGTATCTCGACTTCCGTTCACTACTAAGAATAATCTGCGTATGAACTACGACTTTGGTCTTGTGACCGTGCCAAGGGATGAGATCGTGCGTATGCATTCCTCTTCAGGCACCACCGGCAAAGCTACTGTCATATTCCATTCACGAACAGATATTGAGACATGGGCTGATCTTGTTGCCCGGTGTATTGTTATGACCGGGGCAGGTAAGGCTGACGTCTTCCAGAATATAATCAGTTACGGCATGTTCACCGGCGGCCTGGGACTCCATTACGGTGCTGAGAAGGTTGGCATGTTGACCATTCCCTCAGGTGTCGGCAACACCAAACGTCAGATACAGTTGATGCAGGATTTTAATACTACCGTCTTCCATGCGACACCCTCTTACATCTTGTATGTTTCCGAAGTAATGGTTCAGGAAGGCTTTGACCCGAGGGAGTTTGATTTACGTATCGGCTTTGTGGGTGCAGAGCCTCATTCAGAGCAGACCAGGCAGAGGATTGAAGACATCTATGATATAGATGCTTTTAATTCTTACGGCATGTCTGAGCTTAACGGTCCTGGCGTAGCCTTTGAGTGTGAAGAAAAAAACGGCATGCACCTCTGGGAAGACCAATACCTCCTCGAAGTCGTTGATCCAGATAATGGCGAAGTGCTTGCCCCTGGGGAGGAAGGCGAGCTTGTTGTTACTACGCTTGGCAGGGAAGCTATGCCCCTACTCAGGTACCGGACAGGGGATCTTGCCAGAATCGTTGACGATGGCGAGAAATGCTCTTGTGGTAGGACACACGTAAGGATCTCGCGTATAAAAGGGCGCTGTGACGATATGCTCATCGTTAGAGGGGTTAATCTCTACCCCAGCCAGATCGAAGACGTCTTGATGAGTTTTCCCGAAGTCGCAACAACCTATCAAATCATCCTGGAGCGTGAAGGCAGCCTTGATTCCCTGATAGTCCGGGTAGAGCTGTATCCTAAAATGTTTGACGGCGACCTGAGGAAGCTAAGGGAACTCGAATCTGACATTGTTAAGAGTATCCAGGACGAGATTGTTGTAAGACCGAGAATAGAGTTTCAAGAGCCCGGAAGCTTGCCGAGGAGTGAAGGCAAGGCGGTGAGAGTTGTTGACATGAGGGGTGAGATGTAACATGGCTATGATGCAACCAGCGATGACCGGCTTGTACATCCAGCCAAAATGAATTTATAAACTAAAAGCCGATGTTTTAAAACACATACATACACAACATACATGCTAAAATCCCGATAGTGCTAATGTGCATGGTATGAGTATTTTTGACAGAAATGGGTGAACAAAAAGCGAAAGCGGCTGCAAATGCAGGACTGACGGTAAACGAAAAGAGAGTTTTGCAAGTCTTAGGTAGCGAGAGAGGTAGACCACTGGACCCAAGAACCTTATCTGAAGGGACGGGCATAAACGAAGATGCCGCGATGCAAGCTGCTTTTATGCTTGCTCAGAAGGGTTTTTGTGCGATAAAAGAGGAAAAGAAGGTTTATTATCGCTTAACCGAGGAAGGGAAGTTTTATG
>JAENXH010000050.1 GCA_016649585.1 Methanosarcinales archaeon | reverse complement strand
GAAGAAGTTATTAATGGAGATCATTTAAAAATAAATGCATCACATGCCTTTGATTCTGGACCTTTACCAAATGTAACGACAGCAGTTTACGAACACGGGGTGGAAAGACTACTTTCTGGTCCACAAATGACTGACGAAACGGGATGTGCTATTATAGAGGTTCCAAAAGGATACAATAAATATTTTGACATAGTTGCGGCATATAAAGGTGAAAGAAGGACTTTGACCGTAGATAAAAGATCAGTGTTGGTAAAATCTGAGGATATCTTAGGACAACCGGGAATTACGATATTGGGGGTAGTTTTAGCAGTGGTTTTAGGTTGGTTTGGAAGGGGAATCTTCGAAAAATCAAAAAGAGTTAAGTAGATTAACATCAAATCACAATCTAAGAGCAGATTTTTAGCGGGACGCACCACGTTTTCCGTGTAGTGTGAAACGGCAGGAGCTTAAAAACACGAACTGATTGGATAAATAGCAAACGTCAAAAAACTTGGGAAAAATGGAAAAAACAGCGATAACCAAAAGTATAGATCTAACAGAATTAGAAAACCGGATAGGCTACCACTTCAAGAACCAAAAACTTCTGGAAGAGGCGATAACGACGAGTTCGTACTCTAAAGAACATCCCGATGCTTTGAATTATCAAAGACTCGAACTCCTTGGAGACCGCGTTATCAGTCTGATACTAACAGAGAACCTCATGGCGGAAGAATCGCTCGATGAAGGGAAGATGACCTTTCTTAAGGCAGAACTAGAGAATAATCAGAGATTGGCTGAATATGGAGAAACTATAGGTCTCAGAAATTACATCAGAGCAAGCGAAGAAAGAGAAAACATAAGCCCGAAAGTAATTGCAGACGTTTTCGAGGCCGTTTGCGGTGCGATCTATTGGGATGGCAGAGGTTCACACGGAATGGCGGAGGTAAAGAAGTTCCTCCAGAAATTTCAGATACTTGAGCAGTTGCAGGAGAAGATGTCTGCTGTAGAAGACTTCATACCTGTCAGAAACCGGTTTGAGAATGGGTTCAGGGCGATAAACCGATGCAATCCAGACATAAAATTCACGTATGAGTCACAAGGAGTAGCACATCAGAAACAGTGGAGAATAGAAGCGTGCACGATTAAAAATCCGCAAACGGGAGAATATATTGAACTGCATGGCGTGAAGAGCGATAGATGGTTTAGTAACATAAAGGATGCCGAAACGGACTTCTTTGAAAAGGCGTATCACTACATGGAAGAGCGGGGATGGGAATTAGATAGCTCGTAGTAAAAACTGTTTCTTACACTTTCTTTTTAAAAAAGAACCTGTAGTAGAGATAAAAATTCTTTTGATAACCCTTTCCTTTCTAAGAAAAGGTTTGCAAACTACAACAAAATCAATACAAAACTCATTAACACACCTGAAAACAGCGGTATCGTAAGATTATCGTCTATTTGCACGCTATGAATTCGCAACGGCACGCCATCGGCTATTGTAGCGCCAAACGCTCCGAAAACTGTCATCGGTAACGAGTGGAGAGCCAGCCATCCTATTATCAAACAAGTAACGAACATAACCAGCATCACTAAGGGGCGCTTCATTCTCTTTTCATGCAGTTCTGGACTATCCGTGTTCAACACTGCACCAGCCATACCAGAAACGGCATCTCCTATCGCCAGCATGACGATTGCCGCTATTGCAATACTCTTCTCGAAGATTAAAATGCTTATAAACGCACCGATAACAAAAAATACGTACGCACCGATCTTCTTCTGCTCCTTATTCCTGAGAAACGGCAATGAAACGAGACCGCGAAATCGTAACCATTCAATGACGAAGATACCAAAAAAGGCAAGAACAAAGCCGATAATAATCAAATCCTTTTGTAAGAAAAGATAAAGTACCGGAATTGCAATACCGCAGATATGTATCGTTTTCCTCTTCGCTTCTTCTCTTAAAACACGTGATTTGGATGTGGACATGAAAGCTCCTTTGGTCAAGCAGGTTTAAAAGGACATAATTGGGTTGGGAGGGTTGATAAGGGGGGTCTGGCCCCTTATGCGAACATCACTCCAGCCTCTTTAGTATCAATATAATCCCATTGCTTGCTTTTCTTTACCTTCTTTACTGCCCACTCGAATTCTTCCATTCCTATTGCATCCATCTTCTTTCTCGCTGCAAACATACCCGCTTCGATGGAGATCGCCTTTATATCCGCGCCAGTAGCACTTTCAGTAAGTGCCGCTAAAGTATCGAAATCTATATCCTTATCCATCTTCATCATGGCTGTATGTATCTTAAATATTTCCTTTCGCCCGTCATCATCAGGTAGCGGCACTTTTATGATACGGTCAAATCGTCCGGGTCGTAGTAACGCAGGGTCAAGAATATCAGGTCTATTCGTTGCTCCTATTATCCGCACATCACCTCTTTGGTCAAACCCGTCTACCTCGGCTAACAGTTGCATCATCGTCCGCTGTACTTCTCGCTCACCCGAGGTGCCATCCTCTACTCTACGAGCCGCTATCGCGTCTATCTCGTCAATGAACAATATGGATGGTGCTTTTTCCTTTGCTAAATCAAAGAGTTCTCGCACCATCCTCGCGCCCTCTCCGATGTATTTCTGCACCAATTCAGAGCCAACGACTCGTATAAAACGTGCGGATGTGCGGTTTGCAACGGCTTTTGCAAGCAATGTTTTCCCGGTGCCCGGCTCTCCTACTAAAAGCACACCTTTTGGTGGCACCACACCTATGCGCTCAAACCGCTCTGGCTCGGTCAGCGGAAGTTCGACGATCTCCGTTACCTCTTCTATCTGCTTCTCCAACCCGCCTATCATTTCATAGTCCACGTCCGGTGATTCTATTACTTCCATACCATACACCGAAGGGTCTTTTGCAGACGGGAGCACGCTAACCACAGCCAGCGATTGTTGATTCAAGCCAACTTGTGCACCGGCAAAGATCTCTTTAGGGTCTATAAAATGCGAGTAATTGACAACGAATCGAGGTCCTGTACTGCTTCTCACTACCATCCTCTTCTCATCTATTATCTCAACGACTGTTCCGATTATCAACGGTGGTGCTCGCAACTTTTCCAGTTCTGACCGTAACTTCCGTATCTCGCCCTCGTAGCGAGTTCGCATATCCTCGTAATATCGCCCTTCTCGCTCTATCCCCTCCAGTCTCTCTTTCATCCGAATATTTGCTGCCTCTAACTGCTTTAACCTATCCTGCAAGTATCTTGAGTAATCCTCGCCTGACGATGCATCGCCACTGCTTGCTTTCATTTTGCCCTACTATTTATTTCTCCACGCTATCATATAATATAAATTAATTAGAGCACACGAGGATTTTGAAACAAAATGACCGAGTGTGAGGTATGTGGTGCGGAAATAGAAGGAAAGGCGCAATACGTAGCAATAGGCAGCTCAAAGCTACGAGTATGTAAAGCGTGTGCACGGCATGGGGCGGTTGTAGTGGAAGATACACAGCAGGCAAAGACAAAGATAACTTTTGGTAGTGAACACGTGCAGCTCGCTCAGGCTAAACGGAGATTATATGAGCAGATGGACCACGAGATAGAAGAGGGGCTGGAAATTGCCGAGGATTACGGACGAAAGATAAAAGAGGCGAGGGAGAAAGCCGGGCTGAAACAAGCAGAACTTGCACAAAGGATAAATGAGAAACAATCTCTGCTGCGGAAGATAGAACACGAGGAGATAATACCGAGCGACGAGGTGCGGAGGAAAATAGAGCGGCTTCTGAAAATCACTCTTTGAATTAAGAAGGTCTTAACAGGCTGAGAAACACCATGCTCACAATCATGCATATCGCTAACGCAGAGATGAACGTTCCCAGTCCACCTATCAATTCAAACCCCTGATCTACCGTGAGACGCACACCACCTATAACTGCAACGAATGCGAAGGTTGCGCAGATACCGAGGAATAAGCCTTTAATAAGCGATTTCAAGCGCTCTTTATCTTTTTTTCCGCTCTTACTCTTGTCTTTAACTTTCGATTCGTAAAACACGGTGAAAATAATAAAGGAGATAGCGAAGGTCAACAATATGAACCATCCAGGGACAGTATTTCCTTCTATTGCAAAAAACATCAAGCCAAACGCGATGTAAAGAGTGAGAAATGCGAGTGCGATTGCCAGAATAAGCGTTTTCAGGTACTTCTTATAATCTCCCATTCCCTTTATATTCGCGAGCAAGCCCATGTTCGTTATCTTTTTCCTTATTTCTACTAGCATAAAAATTGATGTCATAATTAATCCAGTCAATAGTAGAAGAATTTTTAAGACGAAAGTTATATCTAAAGCGATAACTGCACCAATTATAGTCAGTGTTAACGGAACAGAAAGTCTGTGTATCTGCTTATACAACGCATGCCCTACATCCCTGTATATCCTTACAACGTCACAGGGTTCTACGCCTAATTTTTTTCGGGCATCTAAATCGAGAAGAATCCACGGTAGGTCAAGCTCAGTTTTTCTCAAACACTTTAAACTAAGCAGTTTTATACAATTAGGGTAGGTCTCTGGATTTTCGTTTATTTGTTTATCCTTTATTTTTTTAATCTTATCAGACAGTTCCAAAGCTCTTAGGTTTACCGAAGATTTAGAAGACTGAATTTCAATAAAATCCCCTTCTTCTACGCCTATTGCTCGCATAACATCCTTCTCTATCCGACATATATTCTTCTCCATGTCTGGATATATAGCTTTCTTCACCCTCACCAGTTCAATTTGCGTCTTTAAGATTCCCAACAGCATTATTTTTGGAATACTTAGAATCATTTCCAGAATATCTTTTTTGAGAGGTTTTGTAGTCTCTATGATGACTTTTTCACCTTCCTTAGCACCTATTGCTGTTCGAAGGGTTTGATCGATTCGTATCTCATCTTCAGGAATAGTCTCATTCAACGCATGAAGCAATGCTAAAGACCATATTGTTCTTTCTTTATGTGCCCTCCCAACCAAGAGATAGCTACCTTCCTTCACTCCATCGAACTTATTTAATATTTTAGGATTTAGCTGGATGATATACTCGCCTTGCGACCCTTTTCTATCTTCAGTTGGATGGGCTATCAATTCTATCATGGAAGTCATCCTAACCTACATTTTTCAGTCCGAATTTTGGGTTTGTTTTTAAAAATTCGACTAGTTTTTGTCCACTAGGAAGAAAAGTAGTCGCTAAAAAATCAATATAAAATTTTTTACCCCACCCTTTAGCACCTTCTAAACAAATCTCTAAATACGATGGAATTGGCAAAATATCGTCACGCATTTTTTGTTGTTCTCCTATGTAAATCCATATATCTCCTTCAAGCTTAGTTGAAATGCCATACTCAAATTTTATGGGAGTAGGATCCGTTCTTATTCTTTTGTATCCCTTCTCTCTCCTATCTATAGACTTAAAGTGCTTTTCATTTATATTACGCACCAGTATTCCGTTAAACCAATTATTATCTGATTTGACTACGTTTAGCACAGCTTTTTTATTCCCGCTACCCTTTCTCCACACCGCTTCCTGATCAAACACCCTTTTAAATCCATTTACTCTAATCGGAGCATTTTCTGTATTACCAAAAGCAACAAGCAGTTCTTTCTTATTAATCAAGCTACCATAAACTATTAAATTGTCCTCCATAGCTTGCTTTATTCTTTCTTTTTGAAGCTATAAAGGTTAATCCTATTTAACTAGAACATTTTCTAAAGCCAATCAAAACTTTTCTAAAGATAGGATCGAATCAAACAAAAAATCATCATATTTTAGCAGTGCACGCCATACATCCTTGCATTCGCACTCTATCTCGTTCTCATCGAGGCGTTCTAACACGCGCACGTCTTGCGTTATATTAAACTTCTTTATCGCTTCGGTTATCTCACGGTCGCACGTACCACAATTATGTGGGCCTCGTTTATATCCTGCACCCACGGGGTCTGACATCACCACGATCTTCCGTTTTTTTATCTCTTTTATCGCTTCAACAGCACTCCATAGCCACGGTGGTCTATAATATCCTCGTCTCCATAAATTCTCCACTGGCGTGTATTTCTGTATATTGCAGAGGTTCAACGAGATTGTGGAAGAATAGTTGTAGACGAGTTCAGCAGATTTAATAACGTCTTCTATTGCATTCTTTTCTGATACAAACGGCGGTTTGAGCAGAAGATACGTTTTTACCGTCGCACCGCCATCTGATCTCTGCCGCTTTTCTATAATCGTCGAACGAGAAACCCTTTTTTATATACTTCGACCGAATGAAATCATCTGCGGTTTCTAACCCGATAGCAAGCTCAAGGTTCTCAACACCTTTCAAATCCTCGATTCTCTCTGCACTTACAAATTCTGGTCTTGTCTCTACGATGAACTTCCTTATCCTCCCTACTTTTCTTACCCGCTCTGCTATCTCTTTTCTGGTCTCACTCGATATTTCTCGTTCGTCAAGGAAGCTACCGGAGGTGAAGATCTTAAGTATAATATCTTCTTCCGGGCTGTTTCTTAACGATCGTTCCAGTTGATCCAGAATGTCCGCCTGTGTTACGTCTGCTGATTCTTGCCAGAAGCCGCACATCGTGCATTTACGCCACTGACAGCCTGCGGTTCTCAATATGACGGTCAAGGCTTTTATCGCTTTTCGTTCTTCTTCGAAGTAATCGTAGTCGAACCACGAAGCTACGGGGGTTTTATTCTTTGAGGTGTTCATTTCATGATCTCTGAGATTTTAAGGAATTATGGCTGAGTCCTTATCGCTCTGATGACCTCCAGCCAAATTTTTAGATGTTTCTCCTTTACTTCTTTATCTTCCTGAGTTTAAGTTAAAAATTTGTGCAACTAAAAATGGAATTTAAAGCTCTTGTCATAGACCTGGATGGTTCGGTATATCATGGCAATACTCTTATTGAGAAAGCAGATGAAGCACTTAAATTCCTTGGTAAAAAATATGACATACTTTATCTCACCAATAACTCTACACGCTCAAGAGCGGAGTTTGCGCGTAAATTAGCGAATTTCGGCATTTCGTGTACTAAACAGCAGCTTATAACCTCCGGGTACGCTGCCGCTCAATACCTTCAAGAGCACTACGCAAGTAGCAAAGTTTACGTAATCGGAGAACAAGGCTTGAAAGATGAACTCACCGAACACGATATAACAATTTGCGAGGAAGATTGCGATTGTGTACTTGTCGGTCTTGATAAGGAGTTCAACTATAAAAAGATGAGCAAAGCATTAAACATCATTTTAAAAGGTGCTGTTTTCATTGCTACAAATACCGATCCATTTTTAATCACGAGTGAGGGAGTGAAACCGGGAGCGGGCTCGTTAGTCACTGCAATTGAAACAGCAAGCGTTAAAAAGGCGATTGTTACCGGTAAACCCAGTGCATTTATTACCGATCTTATAGTAAAGAAATTGAAGGCGAAGCCAGAAGAAATACTCATCGTGGGCGATAATCTTCAGACCGATATTCTCATGGGGATTAAAGGTGGAATGAGAACTGCCTTAGTTTTAACCGGCGCTTCAAAACTGGGCGATATTGAAAGATTACAAATTCGGCCTGATTATATCTTTAAGTCCATAAAGCACATCCCTCCCTTTTTAGATAAAAATCTGCATGATGGAAGAACAGAAAAGGATTGTCAGGATTGACGATCCACAGGAATGCAGACTAATCGAGCGCTTTAACCGGTTCGTTGTGAAGGTAGAGATTAAAGGTAACTACCATCCTGCACACATAACTAACACCGGAAAGCTCTCCGAATTATTGGTCACAGGTAGGCAAGCGTTCTGTTTTAGAACGCACCATCATAGCAAAACCGATTTCAGGCTGTTTGCGATAGAGGAGTGCGGGTTGGGGGCGCTCATTGATACCCAACTGCAAATGAAAGCCTTTGAAAACTGTTTGGAGGGGAATATCATTCCGTGGTTTGAAGGATGCCGCATTCTCAAAAGAAACGCAAGGTTAGGTGCATCACGCATAGATTATCTCCTGGACTGTAACGGAAAAGCTGTTTATCTCGAAGTAAAAAGCGCGGTTTTAAGAGAAGAGGAGCATGCCATGTACCCGGATTGTGCTTC